>JAMDBC010000118.1:3768-4737 GCA_023484185.1 Chloroflexota bacterium
GACTCAACACTATGCCCTCTCCCAAGGGAGAGGGCATAGTGTTGAGTCCCATCTTGTCCGCTGGCGCGGACATTGGAGCGGCTTGTTGCGTGATGGGTAAAAGTTCGCACAATTCCAAAGTTTCGTCATTTGACGTAACGTCAATTTGACACTACAATTATTCTATGCGATTCGAATGGGACGAAAAGAAAAGGCTGATCAACATTCGCAAACATGGCATTGATTTTGCCGATGTTTCTCGAGTTCTGGTTGCAGGCCAGCCGCGATGAAAAGATCTGGCAGGCCGGCATTGCGCCGTATCGCCGCTATCACAAGTATTTCACAACGCTCATCAAGAAAGGCGTTGACGAAGGTTCATTTGTGGAAGTGGAACCCCAAATCGCCTCGCGCTTGATCGTCTCGACCGCGATGGGATTGCTGTTGCAGAGTCTGCTCGACCCCAAAGGCGCCAACTGGGAAAAGGTCGGGCGTGAGAGCGCGAGCTTGTTATTGAATGGTCTGTTGAAGAAGTGAGGCAGTAAAAATGATTTTGTGGATGTGCGCGATGTTGCCAGCGGGTTGATCGCCGCATCTGAAAAAGGCCGGCGCGGCGAAAGTTATATCTTGTCGGGGCAAAAGATCTCGGTGAGATATTTGCTGGAGACCGTGCGTGAGATCACCGGCCAGCATTTCTTCCAAATGAAAGTCCCGTTCAACCTGGCAAAGTTCGCGGCGCGTTTTACCCCCTGATATTATCACAGGTCAAAAGCCACGCCGCGTTTTACGCCGTATTCGCTGGAGGTCCTGCAAAGCAATTGCAACATCAGTCACGCCAAAGCCATTTCTGACGAAACCCGCCAGAAGATCATGAACATCTGCTGCTGCGAATCCCTCTCGGTCAACGAGATCGTCGAGAAATTGGATGTGTCCCAGCCCACCGTTTCGCATCACCTCGCCATTTTGCGTGAGTACATCGTAAACTAAGAATCT
>JAMDBC010000156.1 GCA_023484185.1 Chloroflexota bacterium
GAGCAGCCATTCTAACGTGGATTGTTTTTCGTCGGGATGGTTTACGTCGGAAATCGTCAGCCAGGGAGCGCTGCCGATTTCGTAGGTCAGGCCAAGTTCAGTGGTAGCGTTTTGGAATCGGACGACGCAACCTCGTTTTTGGTAAGTGGTTTCGATCTTCTTGAATCCATATTTGGTTTCAAGCCCGCGAAAGGTCCTGTCTATAATCTTCTCGAACTGCGATTTTTTCATGACTGCGCTTTCAAGGTGGGATTGATGATTAAAGGATAAGCAGGTTATACCACTTTCCTGTGCAGAATCTATCGAGACTCAGGCCTTTGGGAACGGCGTTCTCAACGTAAGGCATGCGCCGCACAACCCACAAAGAGCGCAAAGATTTCTATTGCTCTTGGCGCACTTTGCGTAAAAAAATCTCCATACCCAGCGCAAAAAATCCTTTGCCCGGCGTGATGGATGTGGTAAAACAAGGTCAACTTTCTTTGGAGGTCATCATGAACTATAAACTTGCATTCATCGGTTTTGGAAACGTAGCGCGTTCGCTCGCTCGTCTTCTGCTTGGCAAGCAGACTGCGCTCAAGCGAAAATACAACATTACTTTTTCCGTGACCGGCATCGCAACCGGACGGCACGGATTCGCTGTCAACCCGGATGGACTTGATCTCAACAAAGCGCTTGAATTGGTGGAAGGCGGACAATCCATCTCGCCACTTTCCACTTTCCAGACCCAAGACTCTCTTGCAGTTATTCAACATTCCAAAGCCGATGTCATGTTCGAGAACAGCCCCGTCAACACGGCCACCGGCCAGCCCGCCATTGACCACATCCGCGCCGCGCTCAACCTGAATATGCACGCCATCACCGCCAATAAAGGGCCGGTCGTACATGCTTATCGTGAGCTGATGGAACTGGCGAAATCAAGAGGCAGGGTCTTCCGCCACGAGTCGACGGTGTTGGGCGGCGCGCCGGTCTTCTCTGTTTTTCGTGAGGCCTTCCCTGCGGCAGAACTGCATGGCTTCAAAGGCATTATCAACGCGACGACGAATATTATTTTGTCTCGAATGGAACGCGGCGAGACCTTCGACCAGGCTGTCAAGTTTTGTCAGTCCATCGGCGTGGCCGAGACCGATCCGACCAACGATGTGGACGGTTGGGACGCGGCCATCAAGGTCGCGGCGCTGGTGACAGTATTGATGGACACGCCCTTCACGCCTCAGCAGGTGAATCCCGCCGGCATCCGCGGCATCACATCCGAAATGATCGCACAGGCAAAAGTTGACGGGAAACGCTGGAAGCTGGTTGCGTCCGCCCAACGAAACGGCGACACGATCATAGCGCGGGTCGAGCCGGAACTTGTCGATCCGTCATCGCCGTTGTACGGCATGATGGATTCGTCCACCGGCCTGGCCTTTGAAACAGACGTCCTGCCGTTTTATTCGATCACTGTTTCCGAAAGCCCAAACATGAAGGGCGGCCCGCAGGAAACGGCCTACGGTTTGTTTGCGGATTTCGTCAACATAGCTTCATAGGAAACAAAATGCCCATAACACAAAAACGCGTACTCGATTATCTCGATGAATGGCACGGATACATTCCGCGTTTCCAGAATCTTTCGGCGGACGAACAAGCTGGCTTCTTGAAAGCACAGGGCTATGCTTCATTGCATGATATTCTTGCCCACGTCACAGCCTGGTTCGAAGAGACATTGGTGATCGTCATCGCGGCTGTCGAGAAAACAGACAGACCGTCGAAGAAGCATGATTTTGATGCCTTCAATGCCGAAGCAGTGACGCGTGCCAGGGCCTGGACCGATGCCGAGATGTTCGCGCGTTTTGAAGAATATCGCCGGAAATTAGTGGATTTTGTGAAAACATACCCCGAAGCCATCACTAAAAATAAACGCGTGCGCAATTGGTTGTATGGTGTGATCATCCATCACGCCGCGGAGCATGGTATCGGCGCGACCCGCTTCCAAGCGCTGGATATTTTGCAGAACGATTGGGCCGAATATGTCCCGGTGTTTCAATCGCTCCCGCCCGAAAAGCAAGCGGAGTTCTTGAAGAATCAAGGCTTCATGCGTTTCCGCGACGTTGTGGCGCATGTCATTGCGTGGTGGGAGGATGGGATCGACACAATCAATGCCATCTCAAAAGATCCTGCCTACCGACATTCAGAAATGGACACCGATGCTTATAATGCTGAAGCCATTGCGCTATTTGGCAAATTGGACGAAGCTGAAGTTTGGAGAAAGTTTGAATCCGTCCGCAAGAGTCTAATGGAACTGGCTATCAATCTCCCCGATGCGATCTTCTATCAGGAACATGTCCAGGAGTGGTTGAAGGCCGACGTGATCGAACATTATTACGAGCACGCGTTGTAGGGATTTCGCTCATCACTCCGCTGACCGTCCGTTTTTCTTCCGCACGTAGAGTAGTTTTTCTACGTGAGCGACAACTTGGTTTTGCTCGTCCACCACATCCACTGTAAACATGGGCTCGATCTTTTTACTTTGATCCAACGCAGCGCGAATTTCATCCACGCGTTCCGGCGGAATGTGAAACGTCGCGGATACCCTGCCGCGTCCCGGACGTAAAAACTGAATGCAGGCGTCTTTGTCCCACACAATGTAACCGGAGCCGAGCAATCGCATCAGAATCAACATGAACCACGGATCACACATGGCATAGAGCGAACCGCCAAAATGCACGCCGACGATATTGCGGTTGAACGCAGTCATTTTCATTTCAACGCGGATCGTGCGCTCATCAATTCTTTTCGAATGAATCCCCGCGCCGAGAAACGGCGGATAGAAATTGATCATTCTTTCGCGAAAACGTTGCCAATGGGTAGTCATAATTTTCGGGGAAGTATATCGCAGGATGTTTCAGTATAGTGTTGAAAAAACTTTTCAAAATAAGTGCTGTATCTTTTCAATAAAGTGAGAGTGAGGTGTTTTGTTGACATTCCCGCGCGCGGAATGTAGAATACACCCTGCCCTACATTTTCATTAATATGGAGAAGACATTATGATAAACGATTTCAAAGCCTTTGTGATGCGCGGCAACGTGATGGATCTAGCGGTGGGCGTCATCATCGGCGGCGCGTTCGGCAAGATCGTCAGTTCATTGGTGGGCGACATTCTCATGCCTTTGATAGGTCTCATCATTGGCGGGATCGATTTCAGCGGTTTGGCATTCACCGTTGGCAGTGCAAAAGTGACATACGGCAATTTCATCAATAACGCCATAGATTTCATCATCATTGCCTTCGTTATTTTCATCATGGTGCGCGTCTTGAATAAACTCCAGAAGCCCGCCCCCGCTCCTGCTCCGACAACGAAGGACTGTCCATATTGTTTTACCGCCATCCCGATCCCGGCCACGCGCTGTCCGCACTGCACATCAGAAATCAAGAAGTAACCCAACAACGCCGGGGCGACCCATTGGGTCGCCCTTTGTTATATGATGGATTTTCTCGACAAACTCAACCCTCAACAACGAAAAGCGGTCACAGCTGGAACCGGGCCTGTTTTGGTGCTGGCCGGTCCCGGGTCCGGAAAGACGCGCGTATTGACTCAACGCGTCGCATATTTGATTGCGAACGAAGGCATCCGCCCGTATCGAATCCTGGCTGTCACATTTACGAACAAGGCCGCGCGTGAGATGCAAGACCGCGTCGAAAAATTGCTCGGGCCACAGGCGACCGAAGGAATGATGCTCGGGACTTTCCATTCGGTTTGCGCACGGCTGCTGCGACGCGAATCGGAACATCTTCCGTTCGAATCGAATTTTGTGATTTTCGACGCTGACGACCAGGAACGCATCGTCAAAGGCATTATCAAGGAATTTAATTTGAACGAAAAGTTATATCGCGCCGCGAGCGTGCATGCCGCCATTTCCAACGCAAAGAACGAACTGATCAGCGCTGAAAATTTTCCGATCACGAATTATCGCGACGAAGTGACCAGGCGCGTTTACACGGAATATCAAAAACGGCTGATCGCCAGCAACGCCGTGGACTTTGACGATCTGCTCATGTACACGGCGCACCTGCTCGAAGATCATCCTGCCGTGCGCGAGAAATACGCGCGGCGTTTCGAACATGTTTTGGTGGACGAATTTCAAGATACGAACCTGGCGCAATATACTTTATTAAAACATCTGGCATCCGCGCATCATAATATTTTTGTGGTCGGCGATCCAGACCAGTCGGTGTATCGTTGGCGCGGCGCGGACTGGCGCAACGTTCAGCGCTTCGAACAGGATTATCCCGAATCACAGGTAATTTTGCTCGAGCAAAATTATCGCTCGCGCCAAACGATCCTCGACGCGGCCATGTCGGTCATCGACCGCGCGCCGCATCGCCGCAAGAAAAAACTTTTTACCAAACGCGGCGCGGGCGAGAAAATATTCTTTTATGAGGCGCCTGACGATTATAGTGAAGCGTCCTTCGTTGTGGACAGCATCGCACAATTAGTTGCCAGCGGCGATTTCGAGCCGGGCGATTGCGCCGTGATGTATCGCACCAACGCACAATCCCGTTTGCTGGAAGAAGCTTTTCTGCAAGCGCGCCTCCCATATAAACTAGTCGGAGCGCAAAGATTTTACGGACGCCGCGAAGTCAAAGACATCATTTCCTTTTTAAGGCTGATCCACAACCCTGCCGACGAAGCCAGCCTCGACCGCGTCATCAATGTTCCTCCGCGCGGCATTGGCGATAAA
>JAMDBC010000176.1 GCA_023484185.1 Chloroflexota bacterium
CTGAAACACGAAACCATCGCCTTACAGCCAGCGCGATGCCCGCCGGGACGAGGATTAGGTCGTCGAGATAACCGAGCACCGGAATGAAATCGGGGATCAAATCAATCGGACTGAATGCGTAAGCCACGACAAGCGCGGCAAATATTTTCGCGTACCACGGTGTGCGCGGATCGCGGAAAGCAAAATATAAGGCGATGGTTTCGTGTTTCAGTGTGCGGGCGCGTTGTTTTAATTTGTCAAGCATGTTGATGTGTCTGAATTATATTTCTAAAACCCTCGATAAAGAACAGCCCAACGAAAAATCGTTGGGCTGTTTTGCTTTTTACTAAATGCTATGCGAGGAACAAAATCGCCACCCCTGCAATTGCGAGTACCGTTCCGGCTACCGCCTGCCAGCCGAATTTCTCTTTGAATGCGAAATAACTGATCGGCAGGACGATTACCGGCGGCAGAGCCATCAGCGTGCTGGCAATGCCAATCTCCATGCGTTGCACCGCCGCTGAAATACCATTTGAAGAGCCGGTCGCCGCCATCGCCCAAAGAATTTTCGGGGCTGTCGTTCGGCCCAGCGACAAATCCATCCAGCGACATTGAGAATCCAGTTATAACTTTTCCGATTTCTTTTTCCTTTCTTTACTTTTTACCAGTGATTGATGATTTAACCTTCGTATACGTCAGATCAAAATCGTTTTCCCAATTCGAGCCATCGAGCGATTTCTCCTAGCGGCCCGTGATGACGTTGCCATCTTTGCTAAAAGTTCCTGTAAAACGTTGTGAGAATCCTGGTGCGTCACGCCATAATTTCCAGACGCCATCCGTCAGGCTCATCTGCAATATGCGAGGGACACCGCGTGAGTCGTAATAGAGAACGCCAAACGTCTCGCTGGATTCATCGCCGCCTATAATCATGGTAGCGGCGGGAGGCAATTCGGCGGGTTTGAAATCCGAGCGTTGAAGCAGGAACGCTCCATCTTCAAACCATTGAAATGTTGTCTGCCCTTCCAACTTGAACTGCTCTTTCATGGCTTCCATCTTCCATTCGCCTACGAGTGCATTTAGTTTTTTGAGCGCGGAGTTAGGCTTGGATGCAGACTGTTGAATCTGTTTCTTGCCAATCTTCGCCATGACGGATTTTCCTTTCTCTATTTTCCATTTGGTTCATAGCAAAGCAAAACGTTTCCGTTCTTAAACGTTCTTGTCTTTAGAAGCTTCAAGTTGAGTTTATTCTTTGTTTGGAACAATGGTGTGCCAGCACCCAGAATCACGGGATTGACCATGACGCGATGCTCGTCAACCAAATTCATCTGCATCAACTTGGACATCAAGTTGGCGCTGCCGAAAATAGCAAGATTCTTTCCCGACTGCTGTTTCAGCTTTGAAATTTCATCGGCAATATGATCCTTGACCAGCCGCGTGTTATTCCAATCGGCTTTGTCCAGCGTTTTTGAAAACACAATTTTGGGAATTTGATTCATCAAACCCGCGACAACCGGGTCGTTCTTCGCCGCGTCAGGCGTGGACCAATAGCCTGCCATGCCCTCGTACGTCACTCGCCCGAAAAGAAGCATGTCTATTTCATTGAGTTGAGCTATGGCAAATTCATTGAATTCGGCATCCACATTATGCCAGCTGAGATCCCATTTCGATCCTTCAAGGAATCCATCGAGCGTCATCATGTTGAACGAGAATAGTTTTCTCATATTCACCTTTACCTATGAGAATCTTGGTTTTCCGATCCGTCTTCCTGCAAACTTGAAAGACGACTTTATTCGTGCTCTACGAACTTCTTCAGACCTGTGAGCATCATTTCCCAGTTCTTCTCGGAATCTTTGCGTTCTTCTTCGTTCGCATTATTGTCCTGAGACAGCGAGACGCCGGTTTGATTTCCATTGGCTGATAACTCCACCGTTACAACGTGATAGTTTTCCGGTTTATCGGGAACGCCAGATAGCGGGCTGAAGTGGCTGTATTGAATTTTTTGTCCCTGTTTGAATTGAAGGATCGTGCCTTTGTCTTCGTAGGGTTTGCCCTGCCATTCGCCCTTCCAGATGATCGGGCTTCCTTCGCGCCAGTCCGAGACAACATTGGTGCCGAACATATATTGTTTGATGGATTCAGGCGTGACCAGCGCATTCCAGACTTTTTCGCTGGAAGCGTTGATACTGATGGATGCCTTGGCGATCAAATTTTTGCCCATAAATATTTCCTTTCTACAACCGTTAAGTCGCGCCAAACTAAATTCAGTAGGATAAAAGTTGCCCTATTTTAGAACATATATTCCATCGCGTCAAGTTGATTGCTTCCAACTCGCTGAAACAGTATTGCACAGCAGGGTGAAAGGAAGATGAAGAGAGACTGACGGAAGCCAGTCTCTTGTTTTATGAATTGCTAACGGTATGCTGCACGCTTTGCTGGGCGGTGTCTGCTTCTTCGCGCACGGGCGCGGGGTGTCCCTCTTAGGGGTGCGACCGTTGCTCTGATGGCGGCGCTGTAACGCAAAAGGCAATAGCCGATGGGCGACCCGGACCCGGTCGAATCCAAACGGGTGGATGGATGCCATGCTAAGGATGCATAAGATCATCGTGGCCGATCTGCAAAAAGCGTACGACGGCCGCTGATGTGGCGCGATCCGCCCCTACTGATTTCTTCGTACCTTCTCGCGTTCCTGTTCCCATAATTTTGTAAATCGTTCAAAGACATCAGAAATGATCTCCAGTTCTTTTTCCGAATAACTTGAAATCAATTCGTCTTGTGCCTTTCTCGCCGATTCAAACCAGGACGCGACTTTTTCGGCGCCCGATTTCGCGGAAACGATTAGAGTCCCACGGCGATCATCGGGATTAGGTCGCCGCTCGATTAGGCCTGCCTTTTCGAGCCGATCGAGCATGGCGGTTGTCGCACCAGAAGTGAGACCAGTATGCCTGGCAAGTTCAGAAGGTGTGGCAATGCCTTTGAGGAATAGAAGCCTGAGACATTCCATATCGGTTACGTTGAGTCCTGCCCATTCACTCATGGCGTTTCGGAACAGCGTCAACTGGATGCCATAATCCCTCACCGCCATCAGGGCCCGTTTCTTCAAGTCTGTTTTTGTGGAGTTCGTCATAATGATACCCTTGACATTATCTTTATTATAAAGTATCTTTATTATATAGCTAAATTCGCTTAGACGCAAGGTGTCAAAACGACCCCAAATCAGATAAGGAGATTTCCATGAGCCCAAAGAAAGATACTCAAAAATCCAAGGGATGGACGGATGTAGAAAAAGCCGCGATGAGAGAACGCGCCAAAGAAATGAAGGCGGAAGCGCGCGCGGGCAAGAACAGGGAGGAAGGCGAAAAAGCCGTGCTTGCGGAATTTGCCGCAATGAAGGAGCCCGATCGCTCCATGGCGAAGCGGATCCATGAGATCGTCAAAGCCACTGCGCCAGCCCTCATGCCGAAAACATGGTATGGGATGCCCGCGTATACCAACGCGGATGGCAAGGTCATTTGCTTCTTCCAAGCGGCAAGTAAATATGGTGTGAGGTATTCGACATTTGGCTTCCAGCAGGATGCGAACCTTGACGAAGGAAATATGTGGGCAGCTGGTTTTGCCTTGATTAAGTTGACTTCCGCCGAAGAGGCGAAGATCGCCGCACTCGTGAAGAAAGCGGTGAGTTGAGGATTGATCTCGTCACGGGTCCCTGCTTTAGGCGAGATCGTTGGTTGGCACGAGGCGTTCCCGCGTGACGAGAACGTGCACCATCATGCGCCGAACGAGTCCCAACTGCTCGATGCTTCGGAGATCAAGAACATTGGCGGAGGCGGTCAATCCGCCTCCGCCAAAGACAAAACGGCAGTATCATCGGGCTGATCTTATAATCGTCAGGCTGAAAAGCTTTGGTCGATGTTGTACAAACGAAAAAGGAAAATCTAACGTAAATATGAATGAGGAAATCAGAGAGGCGCTGAGGAAAGATCGAACCATAGATATCATAACAATTGGTGCCAAATCAGGGTTACCAAGAAGAATTGAAATTTGGTTTACCAATGTCAATGGCCGTATTATCATCTGTGGAACACCAGACGCAAAAGGTGGTAAAGGTCCTCACACGTCGAGGGACTGGTTAGCAAATCTAAAAGCAAACCCTGAGTTTACATTTTGTCTTAAAGAATCTCTGAAAATTGGACTACCAGCAAAAGCAATAGAAATTGTTGATTCGGAAGATCGTAAGTATTTGATGAGTGCTCCAGAAACAAAATGGTATAGAGATCAGGTTGACTCTATAGAGGATCTGGTAAATGAAAGTCCAATAGTTGAAGTATTCTTTAGAGATGTAACATAGGGTAATTAAATGTCAACTTAAACGTGAAGAAAGCGGTGAACTGAATATGAAAGCAAGTACGAGTCCTTCTCCGAAAGACAAGTCCCCAGCTCAACAGATAGATGCCATCATCAAGGAGCCGGGTGACTGGCGGGGCAAGAAATTATCACAGCTGCGCGCTTTGATCAAGAAAACCGACCCTGCCGTGGTCGAAGAAGTGAAGTGGAAAAAACCCTCCAAACCAATGGGAGTCCCTGTTTGGTCTCATGATGAAATAATATGTATGGCAGATACGCTCAAGAATGCCGTAAGACTGACATTCCCCAAAGGCGCTCGGATGAAGGATCCGAAGAAGCTCTTCAATACGCGGCTGGATAGTAACACGGTGCGTGCCATTGACTTCTACGA
>JAMDBC010000003.1 GCA_023484185.1 Chloroflexota bacterium
AGTTATCCTAATATCGCGTGCGGACCCAGACCGGACTGCCCCCACACGACTGCCTGACCGCCCGGCGCGAATCTCGCGCTCGTGCCGGGAAGTTTCCTCCCGATCCGCGGCTCGGAGCCTGAAGCCTGTTTGACCGCTTCGATCAGCGCTTTCAACGCTGGATTATTCGAATCGCAGGCCACGCCATTTTCCATCACGGAAAATTTTGCTTCGAGTCCATTGGCCTCGCAATAAGCCGACACATCATCTTTGAGTTCGAACGTGTCATCCTGCGGGATGGCACGGATTTCCACGCCTAGGATTCCTTCTGCGGCAGTGACGTTATAAACGCCCGTCGTGCCGACGTTGATGAACGGGAATTTTGCCTGCGATTGCCAGCCGTCCGCAGATTTCAACGTCAGATGTTTGGCGAAGATTTCATTCACTGCCGAACGCGCGGTAATTAGTTTTTCGCTCAAGTCGCCTGCACCTGCCACGCCGGAATGACCTTTTGCGCCGCGTGCGATCATGTCGAAGCGCATCACACCGCGATTCTCAATGCAGATTTCACCGAAGAGTTCGCTGCCCTTTTCGCCTGTCCGTTCGCCCGCGATGAATAAGGCCGGGTTAAACCTTCCGAAGGTTGTAGAACCTTCGGAAGGTTCTTTGCCCAATTCTTTCAAAACATGAGGCGTGCCCCACGCTTCGGTTTCGCCATTCTCTTCGTTGCCGACCAACATTAACGCGATATTAGGATAACCGTAGGGGTGTCCCGCCATGTTTGATTCAGAATCCTTGCTCATCCCAGAAGGGACGCCCCTACTTTTCATCATATCTTTCATCCAAACTAAATATGTGGCGACGACAGTCTTCATGTCTGCCGCACCGCGGCCCCACAAATAATCTCCGTCGATCTTCGGGGTGAATTGCGAGTCGTCCGGCTCGGGTTCGACCACGTCAAAATGTCCGGTTAGAAGGATTTCGCCCTCACCCCTGTCCCCTCTCCCTCCGGGAGAGGGGAACTCTGCAAATACCGCCGGATATTTGCCATCAAAATATCTTGGCTCGAAGCCGTTGCCGCGCAAATAATCGTGAATGAATGTCCCGGCGCGGTGGACTTCGTCGAGCCGTTCATTTGGACTGGCGGTCACAGACGGGATGCGGATCAAATGTTGCGCGAGGTCGAGAATCTCCGCCGTCTTGTTTGGATAATTCGTCTCGATCACGATCCCGCTCGAAGGTCGGAAGCGAACCGGAAGTTCTGGATGTTCGCGTGCATATTCACGCGCATGCTGGAGCATTTCGCCGATCTTCTCCGAGTCGCCGTTCAGGTCTGCATATTTAGCGGCGATCTTTTCCACGTCTGCGCTGACTTGAACTTCGCGTTCATAAGCCATCTCCCGCAGGACAGTGATCGGCACTTCATCGTTCGCGCCCAGTTCCACCTGCAAACGCGAGCGGATTTTTTCGGCAGTATTCGGCCCGCCCTCCGACATTTCAACGAGCGGCGTCAGATCATCCCATTGACCGAGCGCTTCGGCCAGCGGCTTAAGTTCCTTCAATATCCACTTGAGGAATTCGCGCATCTTGATTGGCTTGGCGGTAAACGGATTCTCGATCTCAGCACGCAAGCCATGCTGTGCGGCGAGACGTTCGTTGGTGCGGGCACGCGGAATATCTTCGCGGTCGTATCGGAACGAGCGCGCAAATTTCGGGTCGGCGTAGAAGCGCAGAAGCAAAAGGTTTTTCAGCGTCAGATTGGCGATGTCAACTTCGAGCGGATTGCCACCGTCGTCAGTGCGGATTTCGACGCGTCCCATCGGCAAATTAATGCGCGCCATCAGATTTTGTTTTTCGATCTGCCGCGCCATTTCCTCGGCAGGAGCGGCCTCACCGACCGAATACAATCCGCGCGTGTAAAGATCGCCAAGCTGGTCGCTCGTCGTTGAAATGAGCCGCTCGACGGGTTCAGCAAAAGAGCGGGCGCGCACGGGTGTCCAGTTGTTGTTGCCGAAGCGCACGCCGCGTCGCACGAGATCGTAAGAGATTTGCAGGTAATCGTTGTACGAGCGATACAGATCGGGCAGATCGACTTCGGCGGGATTCGGGAAAGTTAAATTGCGGACCGAATCATTTTCGGTGATGACAACGACCGGCCGTCCGCCTCGGATCTGTGCTTGAAGCGGCGTGGAGGCCGATGTGGCGATGAACAAGCTGGCGAATGCCCGCAACAACCTCGCAGAGGTAATGTAGACCTCAGACTTGTATTCGTCCAGATGCTTGTCGCCGCGTTCGGAAGCGGGCAGATGCATGAAGTCCCAGGCGAGAAGCGGCTCAGGCAAGGACATGTTGACGTGAATGCCGGCGGTCGCGAGCGTGTCTCCGTGTAAATCCACGCAGCGTTCGAGGTAACGACGCTTGGCGATGGCCCAGTTACCGGGAATGGAATCATGTCCGATGGCGGTGAGGAAGATGAGATTGCCGTGCCAATAGAAAAGCCGCTGACCAAATTCCGCGCCGGCACGCGCCAGGGCGTTCATCAACACGGCTTCCATCAAACGCGCTTCATAGGCCGCGCCGTGCGGACTGTAAAAGGGCCGGCTGGCAAATTCCACCATCCAGTGGAAGACTTCAAGCTGTGAGAAGTTCGCCAGCCAGGCGGGCAGGCAGCTCGCACGCAAATAGTCCACGAAGGATTGGCGCGCAGGCCCCGAGCCGACGGTCAGCAGCGGACGGAATTGCTCGTCGAGCAGATTCCATTCGAGTTCGAAGCCGTTGAGTCCGCCAGCGGGCTTTTGTTCCTGCGCAGATTTGACGGCCAGTTTATATTTTTCTGCAAATTGTTGAGGGTCGTAAGACATAGGTTTTCCTTGGTGAGGGATGTGTTGGATATAAAAGAGAAGAGAAAGGAATGTGCTACAATTTATTTCATTGAGGTGAGCCATGAACCTTTCAGTAAAAACAGATGAATCGCGTTATAAAAAAGGCAGTATCCGCAACGCGGTATCTTTTGCATTGAATAGCGCCGCGGCCCATGCGCAACAACGCTTTGAACATTATTCTGCCATCTGCAAAGACTTCGAGAAGAAGCACAAAATGACATCGGCAAAATTCGTCGAAAAATTTGAGGCGGGCGCTCTCGGCGATGAACAAGACTACTTTGATTGGTACGCGGCTGTCCGCGGTCTAAACTTGTGGCGCGAGCGTTACGAAATCCTTTCGGGAGTCTCTGTGTGAAATCCCGTGAGTATTACTCCTCCGTGCAGGCGGCCATTCTTGCCGCGCCGCACGTCATTCAAAACGATATTTCCTTTGATGAAGTCTCGGAAGAGGAATGTTACATCCGAGGCATACTCACACTTACCGGGGGCTACGAACTTCACATCGCAGAATATGTTGTCACAGAGCCGGATTTCAAACGCCTGAAATATCGTTTTCATCTTCAATCATCCGAAGGCAAAATGATCGCAAGGTGGGACAACGCGCCACATCATCCCGAAATCAAGACGCATCCAAATCATTTGCATATTGCAGAAAAAATCAAACCAAATCTTCCAGCGAATATTCCACAAGTTTTAGCGGCGGTATTATCGTTTATCGAATAAACCATACGAATTTATTCGACCAGGAAAGAGGAACGATGTTGAGTCTTTCCTCTTTCTATTACTTCTTAAGGCTTATGGTGCGATGCTGGCTCTCGGTCATGGGCGTGAGGGCGATGCCTTGATCGTCTCGCGCGTGCCGTGGATTTCGTACAACTGGGGGCCGTACGGAGTGGGTGCGAACGTGATGTGGGCGCCGGGCGATCCCACGCAAGGTTGGGCCTATTCTGATGACGGCATCAAGGAATGTGTGGCGCTCGCTTCAAAATCCGGACGAAAGGTGGCGGGTCTCGTTATAACCAACCCAGACAACCCTACGGGCGCGACCACGTCCACCGAGAAGATGGTATCGCTTGCCAAGTCCGCGCTGGAGGCAGGTGTGTCCTTCGTGTTGTTCGATTGGATGTACCACTACGTCACCGACGAAAAGCCCAATGATCTAAATACATTCCTGAAATTCTTCACGCCCGAAGAACGCAAACGGCTGATGTTCCTGGATGGGATCACAAAAAGTTTGGGCGGGTCGAACATTCGCAATTGTCATTTGATCGCCGACGAAAGTGTGATCAAGTTCATCGTGGCGCGCGCCTCGCATGGCGTGATCCCGTCGTTCTATTCGCTGGCTGTGGCGATGGCCGCTTATGAAATGGGTTATGCCGAAGCCTCGAAATCCATCGTCGAACCGACCAATGCCAGCCGCAAAGTGTTGAAAGGTTTGCTCGAAAAAAGCGGGCTGGGATATATTCTTGGCAAAGGTTATTACGCCTTCATGAACGTCGGCGAGTTCATCAAAGCCAAAGGTCTGGCAGACAGCGAACCGCTCGGACAATATCTCGCCGAAGAACATGGTGTCGCGATTGTCCCCGGTGCATTCTTCTCGCCCTTCGGCAATGACTGGATCCGCTTCTCTTATGCCACACCTGTGGAAAGAACACAAGGCGCGTTCAAGAGATTGATGGAAGGATTGGCAAGCCTTAAGAAGTAATAGAAAGAGGAAAGACTCAACATCGTTCCTCTTTCCTGGTCGAATAAATTCGTATGGTTTATTCGATAAACGATAATACCGCCGCTAAACTTGTGGAA
>JAMDBC010000152.1 GCA_023484185.1 Chloroflexota bacterium
ATCGCGCGCTGCGACCAGCCCATTAACTGTGAGCAGTCCAAGCGAGGGCGGACAATCTACCAAAATATAATCGTAGCGATCAATCAACGGTTCAAGCGCGCGCTTGAGGAGTGTCTCGCGCGCCAGTTCATCCACGAGTTCAATCTCTGCACCGGCCAATGATGGAGATGATGGCAGAAGTGCGAGCTTGAGTTTTTCATTCAACAAAATGAAAGGAGTTGCCGCCCCACCCAACAAAGTTTCATACGTGCCACCCGCAACTGTTGACTTGTCTACGCCGAGGCAGGAGGTTGCATTGGCCTGCGGATCGAGATCAACGACCAGCACACGCTGTCTGGCGCTGGCAAGATACGAACCGAGATTAATAGTGGTCGTCGTTTTTCCCACGCCGCCTTTTTGATTCACGAATGTATAAATGCGAGCCACTAGAAAACCTCCATGAGGCACTCTTCGATTTCTTTTTGTGTCGGGATTCCGCCCAGACCCACACGCGCCACCGAACGCGCCGCAAGTTGCGTGGCAAAGCGCGCGGCTTCCCATGGATCGCGCGTGGTGAACAGGCGGATAAAAAAAGCGGCGGCGAAAATATCACCCGCGCCGGTCGCATCCAACTCGGGAAGTTGGGGGGCGCGGAAACGGCGGCGGTCGCCGTTCCAGAAAAGCACCGAACCCGCGTCGCCGTCAGTGACGGCCAGCACACGCGTTTGGTGCGCCATCGCTTCGATCAAATCCTCGTCGCCGCCGACATCTTCTCGGCTGATGACGGCCGCTCCGGCACGCGGTAAAAAATTTTCTACAGATTCCCATTTGCAGGGAGAGACATGCCCATTGCCGTTCCAGGTGCGCATCCAACCTTGTGGCGTGATACCAAGCAAAGACGGAGAGAATTGTCCCGGCAATTCATTGGGCAATTCCTGAGCAACCGGACCGAGATGAATGATGGGCGCCTTCCGCCAAACCTCCGGCACATTTTCAAACGGAATCATAGCTGCCTGATGTTGAAGGGTTTGTTTGCGTTCACCGCCGATATAAATATTTTCGAAAGTTGTCGTGTGTTCGGATGGAGTGGAAACCACTGTAATCCCCGCCAGTGCGCTGAGTGAAGTCTTCCTGCTGGCGGAGGTGACAATCCCCACCCGCAAGCCAAGCGCACGTGCTGTCAACGCGGAAAAAGCTGCGGTGCCTCCAAGACGCGGCCCACCGGATGTTACATCCTCGGTCACATGGCCGATGACGAGATAATCCACAGATTCAAGCACAGCGAGTTCGGGCATGGATAGATTATACCGTGAGAAAATCGAGCTTTCTCCTGGCTCTCTGTGGCTTTCCGCGATTTGTACGCGGATCAGACGAATTTCACGGAGTCTCACGGAAAAACCATTAAACGGGACCTTCACTTTGTCCGCGGATATACGTGAATTTATAAGTCAAATTTGAGAAGATGAGCGAAAATCCGTCCTGAGCATGTCGAAGGATTCGCGGACCGTTCTTGATTGAGCGAAAGTCCTAATTAAAAATCCTTTTTTTTCTGTGTCCATCTGTGAAATCCGTGTCCAATATGTTTTCATCACGTCGATTCCCCATGGCACTTTCTTCTTTCGTCTTTTGCATAAAAAAAGAAGAAGGACGAAAGATCGCGTTACCACGATCTTTCGTCCTTTTATCTTTCGATCAAACCGATTACGAATCTTTTAGCAGAATTACAATCTTGCGATGCGGTTCTTCCCCGGTGCTTTGCGTCATCACCGCAGGGTGTTCACGCAACTCCATGTGAATGATGCGCCGTTCGGCGGCAGGCATCGGCTCAAGCGTCAGCTTGCGGCCTGATTTCATGACCTGTTCAGCCATGCGCCGCGCCAGTTGTCGCAGTTGGCGTTCGCGCCGGTCGCGGTGGCCTTCGACATCCACGATCAAATGAATGAACTCCTGTGTTTCCTTGCCCACCATCAACGAGGCAATATATTGAAACGCATTCAAGGTATCGCCGCGGCGGCCAATCAAAACGCCGAGATCGTTCCCGCGAATATCTACCATGATCGGATGACGGTCATCGCGTGCCTCGCCATAATGCGCCGAGACCTGCGCCTGCATGCCCATGTGAAAAAGTAATCTGGAAACGGTGGTTTCGGTGGCATCCAGGATGAGATCGTGCTCATGAGACGCGGATTCCGCTTTGGGCAAGGGCGCTGCCTTTTTGAGGGAAGCCGCTTCTTTTTCCGGCCCCTTCGACGCGCTCACCTGTGCCTGCGGCACTGGCACAGGCAGGGCGACGCGTGAGGCGGGTTTCTCCATTTTGGGCTGACGCGTCGCTTTAGGTTTTTCCGGTGCGGGCGGGGGTGCAACTGGTTCCGATCCGGGTGGGGGGGTGACCGTCAGGCGCACGCGTACCTGACGTCCGCCCAACCCAAACAAGCCTTTGTTTCCAGCATCCAGCACTTCCACCGACACCGCATCGGCGGGTAATCCCAATTGGGACAGCCCTTGTGCCAGAGCTTCCTCCACAGTCGGAGCGATAATTTCCAGTGTTGTGCGTTCGGCCATAATGCCCTCCCTTGTGCTATTTTTTCCTGCCCGCAGGTAAAGCAGGTTGCTTGGCGCCCGGTAACAGATTACGCCAGTTGACACGCCCCATCATTGCATATTGTACGATGCCCAGTACGTTGCTGGTGACAAAATATACCGCCAGGCCGGATGCAAAGTTGAGCGCAAAGTAACCAAGCAAAAGCGGCATATAAATGCTCATCATGCCGGTCATGGCCGCGGTCTGGTCCTTCGGATTGCTGGTCGAGGGGGCTGGCATGGTCAGCTTGGTTTGAAGATAGGTTGTGATCGCCACGATGATCGCCAGGGTCGGGAAACCGTACGGGAGAAATGAAACTGCGAACCCAGCAGGGAAGGGAATTCCCTCAGGGCGGCCCAGGTCCATCCACAGAAAATGGCTGTTAAGCGGAATAATCGCCGCAGTATTCAGGAGAGAGGGATAGATGCCGCGCGCCAATTGAAGCAGTCCCAAAGGCGTGGTAGCCAGCGCGCGCGTGATGCTCTGATACAGACCGATGATGATCGGGAACTGAATGAGGGTCGGCAGGCAGGATGCAAAGGGATTGATGCCGCGTTCTTTATAAATGCGCATCTGCTCCTGCGCCAGCTTTTCCTTATCCTTGGCATATTTCTTTTGGATGTCAAGCCACTCTTTATCGCTCTGCAGGTCCTGCATCACTTTGGCGCCCTTTAACTGTTGACCGTTCAAAGGCCAGGTAATGAGACGGATCAGGATGGTAAAGAGAATGATCGCAATGCCATAATTATGGCCGATGACATCGTAAATCCATAACAACGCATTTGTAAACGGATTGATAAGAAGGAGATCCCACCAATTCATAAATACTCCTTTATTTGCCCGTAAATTTCCAGACCACGTTGCCGCCATTGTTCAACGCCGCCAGTAAAGAATCGGCGCCTAACGGCGCAACGAGGATGAGATTACCGGATACGACCGGTGTGGTGTAAATCTTTCCACCAATGTTCGTGCCAACGCCCCAGGCTTTGCCGCTGACACGGTCGAACGCATAAGCCAGTCCGGATTCGGTCACGACGACCACTGTGCCATCCGAAAGAACAACTGGACTTCCGGTGATCGGCCCATCGGGCTGAACATCGGGCCAAGCATTCTTACCGTTGGGTGCACCGAACGAATAAATATTACCACTGATATCCGCTGCATAAACAGTGTCGCCATCCAGCGCAGGCGCGTCCCACACCCAATCTTTTGTATCAGCCGTCCAACGCACGGAGCCATCGACCGTGCTGATCGCACTGACCCTTTTAGTAAATCCGCCAACGTATAACGTTGAACCATCTGCGCTGACGGCGGGCGAACCGGGTACTGAGCCGCCCAAATCCACTTTCCATGCAATCTTACGTGACTGAGGATCGACCGCGTACAGGAAGTGATCCAGCGATGTCACGAAAACCAATTTACCATTGGAGACGGGAGAGGCCCACAACGAATGGCTGATTGGCAAGGACCATTGGAATTCGCCTGTCGCAAGTTTAAGAACGTAAAGCGTGCCGTCATTATTGGGAGCATAAATCATATCTCCAACAACAAGCGGTGAAGCGATCCATTTATCTTTTGCACCTGTAAAAGGGGCAGTCCATTTCTCTTTACCGGTGGCCGGGTCGAGGCTGAGGAGAGCACCATCCGTCCCAGCGCTCCCGATGAGCAACTGTCCATCAGGTGTGAGGACGGGAGCGGCAAAAAACTTAGGAGTACCGGCACTAGCTGGATACTGCCAAACCTTGACGCCGTCACTCAAGCGCACCGCATACACACTATTGCCATCGGCGAGGTAAGCGTTGTTAGAGTCGGCGGCAAGTCCCGGCCAACTGGTAACGGTACTGGCGCCCGAGCAAGCGCTCAATAATATTGAGCCCAGTAATACGAACGAGATTAACTTCAAACGTTTCATCGGATAATTTCTAACTCCTAAGGAACCGGGTCATACCCACCGGGGTTGAATGGATTGCAGCGAAGAACGCGCCAGCTCGCCATCAACGAGCCTTTCAAGGCGCCGTGTTTGTAGATCGCCTGATATCCGTAATGTGAGCAAGATGGATAGAAGCGGCAAGTACCTTCGGACAAGCCG
>JAMDBC010000008.1:0-3879 GCA_023484185.1 Chloroflexota bacterium
CTTCGGCTTCGAGCTTGAATGAATGACGCAGCATCATGGCCGACGAAAGAATCGTGCCGATCGGATTTGCGATTCCCTTGCCTGCGATATCCGGTGCGGATCCGTGGATCGGTTCATAAAGTCCCATGTGCGCTTCATGGGGCAACCCGCAACTGGACTCCCCTAAACTGGCCGATGGCAACATCCCCATCGATCCCGCCAACACAGACGCCTCGTCCGTGAGAATGTCGCCAAACATATTCTCGGTCACGACCACATCCATCCACGCCGGGCCGGTGATGAGTCTCATTGCAGCGGTGTCAACAAGAACGTGTTCGAGTTCCACATCCGGATTTTCTTTTCCGATCTTTGTCGCGATCTGACGCCACAGGCGTGAAGATTCCAAAACGTTGGCTTTGTCCACGGACGTCACTTTTTTTTTGCGGCCTTTGGCGAGCGTGAATGCCAATTCCATCACGCGCTTGATTTCATAATCATAATATTCCAGCGTGTCGACCGCGCACTCGCGGCCATCTTTGATATCGCGTCCCTTCGGCCAGCCAAAATATAGACCACCCGTCAACTCGCGTACGACCATGATGTCCACGCCTTTGAGTTTCTCAGGCTTGAGCGGCGACGAATCAATCAGCGCCGGATGCACTTTAACCGGACGCAGATTCGCAAACACGCCGAGCCCTTTTCGCAGCGCGAGCAATCCGCGCTCGGGGCGGTCTTTTGCGGCGGGGTCGTCCCATTTCGGGCCGCCAACCGCGCCGAGTAGGACCGCGTCCGCCGATTTGCAATCGGCGAGGGTTTCATCCGTCAGCGATGAGCCGTATTTATCGATAGAACAACCGCCCATCAATCTTTCGGTGAACTTGAATGTGTGTCCGTGTTTGCTGGCAATAACTTCCAGCACGCGCACGGCTTCGGCAACGACTTCGGGCCCGATGCCGTCACCGGGGAGAAGAGTAATGTTGAAATTCATAAATGATTCCTTGTTTATGTCATTGCGAGGAGGGTGTTCTTCCCGACGAAGCAATCTCAAATGTCGAGGAGATTGCTTCGGGCAAAGAACGCCCTCGCAATGACATTGGATTTTATTTAGTGTGCCACCAACAATCCGTATTCCATCGAATCAGCCAACGCGCGCCAACTAGCTTCGATAATGTTGGTGCTCGCGCCGACAGTGCTCCAACGGCTGCTGCTGTTGCGCGTGTCGATCAACACGCGCGTGATGGCTTCCGTGCCGTGGTCCGAATCCAGAATGCGGACTTTGTAATCGGACAAGTGGAATGTGGCAAGCTGCGGATAATATCCAACCAACGCTTTACGCAGAGCCATATCCAAGGCGTTGACCGGGCCATTGCCTTCGGCGGCGGTATGCAACACTTCGCCATTCACGCGCACCTTCACGGTTGCCTCGGCAAAAATTCCGCGCCCCTGACGATGCTCGACATTCACGAAAAAGTCCACGAGTTCGAAGGGCATTTTATAGCCATATTCCTGCCGCTTCAACATCATCGTCACTGAAGCTTCGGCGGCCTCGAAAGAGAATCCACGTGACTCAAGCTCCTTGATCTCATTGAGAACTGGCAGGACTTCCTCGCCCTCAACCTCGACCCCGTGTTCCTCAGCTTTGCTCAACAAATTTCCGCGGCCCGAAAGGTCCGAAACAACCACACGCATTTTATTGCCAACCTTCTCCGGCTCAATGTGCTGATAGGATTGCTGGCTTCGACGCATGGCCGCTACATGCACGCCTCCTTTGTGCGCGAACGCCGACTTGCCGACAAACGGCAAATGCTCATCGGGCGTGATGTTGGCAACTTCAGCCACAAAATGAGAAAGCTCATAAAGCTGCTCGACCTTGTCTTTGGGCAGACATTCATAACCCATCTTGAGTTCAAGGTCAGCCATGACGGAAATCAAATTGGCGTTGCCACAGCGTTCGCCGACTCCGTTGATCGTGCCCTGCACCTGTATTGCGCCCTCGCGGACGGCGGTCAGCGAATTGATCACGGCACACTCTGAATCGTTGTGAGTGTGGATTCCGAACGGGTGTCCGAGAGCAGGCTTGAGGCCTGGATTGAGCGGCGTCGAAATCTCCCGGATGATGCGCTCAAGATCCCACGGCAGGGTCCCGCCGTTGGTGTCGCATAAGACAACCGTTTCCGCGCCGCCGCGAATGGCGGCTTTCAACGTCTCGAGCGCGTAGGATGAATCCGCTTTGTAGCCGTCGAAGAAATGTTCGGCATCATAAATGACGCGCTTGCCGTTGGCTTTGAGATACGCGACCGATTGCTCGATGATGCCGAGATTATCTTCAGGCGTGGTCTGTAAAACTTCTTTTACATGCAGCGTCCAGGTTTTGCCGAAGATGGTGCAGACCGGTGTGTGCGAATCGAGAAGCGCCTTGATGTTGGCATCGTCTTCAGGGCCGCCTTTGACGCGGCACGTGGAACCAAACGCGGCGATGAGGGAATTTTTCCATTGTATGTCGCGCGCTCGCTCGAAGAATTCAACGTCCTTCGGATTCGAACCGGGCCAGCCGCCTTCGATGAAAGCCACGCCGAGTTCGTCGAGCCGCTGTGCGATAAGGACTTTGTCGTTGGCCGAAAGTGTGAAGCCTTCAGACTGTGTACCGTCGCGCAGGGTGGTGTCGTAGATTTGGATTTTTGTCATAGTGGTCCTTGGTAGATTGGGGCTTGGCAAATTGGTTGTTCCCAATTTATCGATTTACCAACTGCCAATTTACCGATTTTCAAATTCCGCGATCTGCTTTTCAAAGCCGAGGATGTAGCCGAGTTCATCCGTGCCGTTGAGCAAACAAGTTTTGTTGAACGGGTCGATTGGAAAAGTCACAGAGCCATTCGGGAACGAAAGAGTTTGTGATGCAAGATCAACCGAAAATTCAGCATTGGGAATTTCTTCGACGAGATCGAATAACATTTTGTGAGTCGCTTCATCAACAATGATCGGGATGAGTCCATTCTTCAGCGAGTTGTTGCGGAAGATGTCGGCGAAGGACGTGGAGATGACAGCGTGGAAGCCAAAACCTGTCAGCGCCCAGGGCGCATGTTCGCGGCTCGATCCGCACCCGAAATTGTCACCGGCCAACAAAATTTGTGCGCCTTTTGATGCGGGTTTGTTCAAAACAAAACCCGCCTTGGGCGAGCCGTCAGCGTTGTAGCGCCAATCTGCAAAGAGATTATCGCCCATGCCTTTTTTGTCGGTGGCTTTGAGGAAGCGCGCCGGGATGATTTGATCGGTATCAATGTCGTTGACCGACATGGCAACTACGCGAGAAGTAAGTGAAGTAAATTGAGCCATTACATCATCGTCCTAACGTCTGTAATCTTGCCATTGATGGCGCTTGCCGCAGCGGTCAATGGACTCGCAAGAAACGTTCGTCCACCTTTGCCCTGACGTCCTTCAAAATTGCGGTTGCTGGTCGAGACGGCATATTGTCCGGGTTTTAATTCATCGCCGTTCATCGCGATGCACATTGAACATCCGGCTTCACGCCATTCGGCTCCGGCTTCTTTGAAAACTTTATCGAGGCCTTCCTGCTCGGCCTGCTTCTTCACATCCTGCGAACCGGGCACAACCATCACGCGCGTCTCGCTCGAAACTTTGCGTCCCTTCAACATGGACGCCGCCAAACGCAGATCGGAAATGCGCGAGTTTGTGCATGAACCGATGAAGACCACATCCACTTTTTGGCCGAGCAAAGATTGACCAGGTTGAAGTCCCATGTAAGTCAATACTTTTTCGAAGGCAGATTTTTGCGAGGCATCCGCAAAAGATTCAGCAGAGGGAATTCGGTCGGTGATCTTCATGCCCATGCCGGGATTGGTTCCGTAGGTGATCATCGGCTCCATTTCAGCAGCATCGAGC
>JAMDBC010000008.1:3889-4643 GCA_023484185.1 Chloroflexota bacterium
GTCGTAGGTCGCGCCTTCGTCGCTGGGAAGTTTTTTCCAGCATGCAACGGCCTTGTCCCATTCTTCGCCTTTCGGAGAAAATTCGCGGCTATGCAAATATTCAGAGGTTGCATCATCGGGCGCGATCATGCCCGCGCGCGCTCCGCCTTCGATGGACATGTTGCAGATGGTCATGCGCTGTTCCATCGTCAATCCGCGAATGGCATCACCGGTATATTCGAAGACATGCCCCGTTCCCCCGCCGACACCAATCTTCGCGATCAATGCCAGAATAATATCTTTGGCAGAAACACCAGCGGACAATTTTCCGTTCACGCGGACTTCATACGTCTTTGGCTTTTTCTGCAAAAGACATTGCGTAGCAAGCACATGCTCGACTTCACTTGTGCCGATGCCAAACGCCAACGCGCCGAACGCGCCATGCGTGGCCGTGTGACTGTCGCCACAGACGATGGTCATGCCGGGCTGGGTTCGTCCGAGTTCGGGACCGATGACGTGGACAATGCCGCGATGCGGGCTGTTCATTCCATGCAATGTGATTCCGAATTCGGCGGCGTTGGTTTCCATCTGTTTGATCTGCGCCGCGGCCATCGCATCCGCTATCGGGACATCGAGCGGGGTCGTCGGAATCGAATGGTCCATCGTCGCCAGAGTTTTATCCGGCCTGCGGACTTTTAGTCCGCGCTGGCGCAGACCGGTAAAAGCCTGCGGCGAGGTGACTTCATGCACAAGGTGCAGGTCAATGTAGCGGATG
>JAMDBC010000020.1:0-1417 GCA_023484185.1 Chloroflexota bacterium
CGCCATTATTTGAAGGAAGGCATGGAAGTCAAGTTGACCTTCTACAAGGGCGAACCGCTTGATATGGAATTGCCCACCACGGTGGATCTGAAAGTCGTTGAAGCTGAGATGGCTATTCGCGGCGATACGGCCACCGGCGTGACCAAGAAGGTCATCACCGAATCGGGCCTCGAAGTGCAATGTCCGCAGTTTGTGAACGTAGGCGATAATATTCGTGTGGACACGCGCACGGGCGCTTACGTTACGCGCGTCTAGCGTTTGCACTGCCTTTTAACCCGGGACGAAATGCCGACGCGTATAAACCCGGCTTTCCGTCTTCCTTTATCCACCCATTCTATGAGAACCCCTGCCGGCAAGGAATGTAAATATTTTTACGGCAATTATTTCCGCGGTCGCAATGTGGAAGAATGCCGCTTGCTCAAGGCCTCTGGTCAGGAATGGACGGCGAGTCTTTGCCAGACCTGCCCGGCGCCTGCAATCTCGCAAGCCAATGCCTGTGAGTTCCTGCAATTGCACGCCACAGTCACGCGCCCATTGGATGCTTTGTTCCAGCGTCGCGTACAGGTCAGCGCTTATTGCGAGAAGAGCAACCGATCCGTCGCCGAACCGCAGATCGGATGCGGGGAATGTCATCCGCTGCCGCCAATATTTGAAGTAAAAAAATAATTGCTGGAGCCGCCTGCGCAGGCGACTTCGTTAAAATAATATGCCTCTCACATTGCTGCTCGATCTCGACGACACATTGCTCGCTACCAACATGAACGCCTTCGTGCCCGCCTATTTTGGAGCGTTGGCGAAGCATCTCAAAGAGCGCGTTTCATCAGAAGTTATGTTACCTGCGTTGATGTCTGGCACCCAGTTGATGCTTGCCAGCGAAGATCCGGCGCGCACTTTGCAGGAAATTTTCGAAGCTGATTTTTATCCAAAGCTCGGCATCCCCAAAGAACAACTCAATGATCTCATCGAACAATTTTATGATGAAGTCTTTCCGACCATCGGCCATGTGACCAAAAAACGCGCCGGCGCGGCGGAGTTGGTGGATTGGGCATTCGCTCAAGGGTATCGCATTGCCATCGCCACTGATCCGCTTTTCCCGCGCAAGGCCACTTATCAGCGCATTCGCTGGGCGGGACTTGAGCCAGAGCGCTTCGATCTTATTTCATCGTTCGAGACTTTCCATTTCAGCAAATCTCACCCCGCTTATTTTGCGGAAGTGCTTGGGCGGCTCGGTTGGCTGGATGGCCCAGTGCTGATGGTGGGCAACGATATCGAACGCGACCTGCTTCCGGCACAAAGGCTGGGCCTGCCGACATTTCACATTGACGGCGCGCCCGCTTCCGGGCGCGGACCCTTCGAGGCGGCTCAGGGCCAGCCCGAAGCGGCGCGGCGCGGCAATTTGGTTGATCTGCGTCTGTGG
>JAMDBC010000020.1:1427-4570 GCA_023484185.1 Chloroflexota bacterium
ATATCTTGTCCTACGCAAGTCTGCCGACCCCGCCTCCCTTGAACCGTCCTTCAAAACAAGGGATGCCATCCTCGCCATCATGTCCTCCACGCCGGGCGTGATGCAAAGTTTGACATCCGACTTGCAAATGGATTCATTGTTGCGTGAGCCGACACCCGATGATTGGGCAGTGATCGAAATCTTATGCCATTTACGCGACACGGAACGCGAAGTGCATCAAATGCAGATCAAGACTTTGGTCGAAGAAAGTCAGCCTTTTATTCCACGACCCAACGCAGCAGTGTGGGCCAAGCAACGCCATTATTTGAATGAAGATGGTCCTTCAGCGTTGAAGGAATTTACAGCATCCCGTGTTTCGAACTTAAGCCAATTAAAAGATTTAAGCGCTGATGTGTGGACTCGCAAGGCGCGTCATGCAATTTTTGGCCCGACGAATTTCCGCGAAGTGATCGGTTTCATGGCCGAGCATGACCGCATGCATATTCACCAGGCCTGGGATACGCTTGGAACGCTCTCATAGAAATGGCGCATCGGTTCACTTTAAGTTGTGTTATAACTGCCAGACTTGCGTAGGACAAGACATTATCTTGTCCTATTTTTTTAGGAGAATTGTTTATGAGAAGACGAGTTGTACTGACAGGCCTGGGATGCATCAGCCCGCTGGGATTAAATGTTGCTGAAACCTGGGCGGCTCTGCTGGCAGGAAAATCCGGGGCGGGCCCGATCACGAGCTTCGATGCCAGCAAACATAAAACGCGCTTCGCGGCGGAAGTCAAAGGCTTTGACCCGGCGGCTTTGTTCGGTGCGCGTGAGGCGCGTAAGATGGATCGCTTTGCCCAGTTCGCGATAGCCTCGGCGCAGGAAGCGCTGGATCAATCCGGTTTGCAGATCAATGAGTCCAACCGTGATCGTGTCGGCGTTGTGATCGGCACGGGCATTGGCGGTATCACAACCATGATCGAAAATTACGAGTTGCTCAAGGAACGCGGCCCGGATCGTGTCAGCCCGTTCCTGATCCCCATGATGATCTCAGATAGCGCGGCCGGGGTGCTTGCCATTCGCACCGGCGCACGCGGACCCAATCTTGCGCTGGCGACAGCCTGCGCCACCGGTTCCAACGCGGTCGGCGAGGCGGCAGAGATGATCTGGCGCGGCGCGGCGGATGCCATGCTTGTCGGCGCATCCGAGTCGGCAATCGTTCCATTGGCGATGGCGGGCATGAATGTGATGACGGCTTTGTCGACCCGCAATGACTCGCCCGAAACAGCTTCGCGTCCGTTCGATAAGAACCGCGACGGTTTCCTGATGGGCGAGGGTGCTGGCATGGTGATTTTGGAATCGATCGAATCCGCGCAGGCGCGCGGCGCGAAAATCCTATGTGAATTCTTAGGCTATGGTGTCTCTGATGACGCGTATCACATCTCGGCGCCCGCCGAGAACGGCGCAGGCGCGGCCATTTCCATGAAGCTGGCGCTTGAACAGGCCGGTTTGAAGCCTGAGGATATTGATTACATCAATGCACACGGCACATCCACGCAATTGAATGACAAAAGCGAGACAGCCGCCATCAAGACGGTCTTTGGCGAGTATGCTTATAAAGTTCCGATCTCATCCACCAAATCCATGACCGGACATCTGCTCGGAGCCTCCGGCGCAGTGGAGACCGCCATCTGTGCCAAAATCCTGGCGGAGAACATACTGCCGCCGACGATCAATTACGAGACTCCTGACCCGGTCTGCGACCTGGATTACGTTCCCAATACGCCGCGTGCGGCCAGGCCTCGGCATGTGATGTCCAATTCGTTTGGGTTCGGCGGACACAATGCGACCATCATCTTGAGTCGCTTCGAGGGTTAGCTTTTAGCGCGGACTTTGTCCGCTCTTCGCGCCGAAATACTGGAGGCTTATGCCTTACGCACATATTACCGGATGGGGCATGTCAGTCCCTGAGACGATTCTGACAAACGACGATCTTGCCAGGATCATTGACACCAATGACGAGTGGATCCGCGACCATACCGGCATTCGCGAGCGCCACATTGCGCGCGAGAATCAGTTTCCGTCCACGCTGGCGGTCGAGGCTTCGATCAAAGCTTTACGGGTTGCCAACCTCAAACCGACCGATATTGACCTCATCATCTGCTCTACATCCTCGCCGGAATACATCTTTCCGGCAACTGCCTGCTTGATCCAGGATGAACTTGGCGCGACCAAAGCGGGCGCATTCGATCTGCTGGCGGCTTGCACCGGTTTCATTTATGCAACCAACATGGCGGCGCAATCCATCCGCAGCGGCTCGATCAAGAACGCGCTGGTTATCGGGACAGAGACTCTTTCGCGCTTTGTGGATTGGAAAGACCGCAATACCTGCATTCTTTTTGGCGATGGCGCGGGCGCGTTTGTCTTGCAGGCCAGCGATCAGCCCGGCGGAGTTTTGTCCGCCGTGATGCACTCGGATGGTTCCGGCGGAGATGCGCTGTCTTTGCCCGGCGGTGGAAGCCATATCCCCGCCAGCGAATCGTCCGTCCATGATGGCAAACATTACATCCACATGGATGGCAAGAAAGTATTCCGTTTTGCCACGCGCGCCATGGGTCAGGCCGCAAAGGAAGCGCTCGATCTGGCTGGGCTGACCACGGACGATGTGCAGTGGATCATTCCGCATCAGGCAAATTATCGCATTATTGAAACGGCCGCAAAATATCTCAAGATGCCTTTGGATAAATTTGTGATCAACGTGGATCGTTACGGCAACACTTCCACTGCATCCATTCCGATCGCGACGGTCGAGGCCATCGAAAAAGGGATGCTCAAGAATGGCGACAAGATCGTGTTGGTCGGCTTCGGCGCCGGGCTGACCTGGGGCGCGTTGACCGCACAATGGACCGGGCCATTACCGGCCGAACGCCAGGTTCATCCCGAAAGCTATCGCGCCTGGGCACGTGTGCGTTCCTTCCTGCGGCGTGTCATGCGCTTGATCGAAAGTCTGATCTGGGGCCGGGATGAGTAACACACGGGATCAGCGTGGCAGCCCCCATATCTGGCACCGCGGCGCAGGTCGGATTGCCGATCCGACTTGTGTTTGGCGGAGCTTCACGCCAATTTCCAACTCGGACAAGCCAAAACCTGCCAGATTGACTGGC
>JAMDBC010000141.1 GCA_023484185.1 Chloroflexota bacterium
ACAACCGGCCGCTCATCAAAATGAGCGGGCATTTTTTTTAATCATAGACAACTAAAAGGTGGATGGTACAATCAGCGAGTTTCCCGGAAACTTTCCCATAATTAAACCCGGAAACAGGAGATAGGATGACAGAACTAAAAAAAGTGGACGATGGTCAGGTCGTATCCATGCACTACACCCTGCGTGTAAACGGACAGGTACTTGATTCATCCGAGGGCGGCGACCCGTTGCAGTTCATTCAAGGCATGGGACACATCATCCCCGGTTTGGAAAACGAATTGTACGAGATGAAAATTGGCGATAGCAAAAAGGTTGTCGTGGCCGCTAAAGATGGTTACGGCGAAGTGGATGATGAAGCATTCATGGATGTGCCGCGCGACTCATTTCCCACCGACGTTCCGGCAGAGGTCGGCACAGAGCTGGAGTTGCGCGATCAATCCGACCACCCGGTGTACGCGCGTATCGAAACGATCAGCGCTGACAATGTGCGCCTGAACATGAACCATCCGCTGGCAGGCAAGGAACTACATTTCGATGTCAAGATCGCAGACCTGCGCCCGGCCACCGAAGAAGAAGTTTCGCATGGACACGTCCACGAGCACGAGCATTAAACAAAAGCCTCCGCAAATGCGGAGGCTTTTGTTTAAAAAGCAAATTGCAAAATCAGCAAGGCTGCCGTTCCTGCCAAAATCGTCAGCAGGGTATTCTTCGTCCATAACGCGACCAGCACCGCCACCAGTCCCGCCATCCAGCGATGATTGCCCAAGCTAAGATCAAGCTGATTGTTCGGCATCAGGACATTGGGGAAGATAATAGCCGACAAAACCGCAGGCGGGATAAATCGCAAGGCGCGGTGCACAATCTGCGGAATATGGAAACGACCAAACAAATAAATGAACGACAACCGCATCCCAAAGGTGATCAGCCCGCCAAGCAAAAATACCAGCCAAATATTCACAGCGTCCCCCTTGGGGATTTGCGATTCTCCAGCAGAGTCCCCACCAAAATACCGATCAGCGCGGCCAAGATTAGTCCAAGTTTATAGGGCAAGCTATAAGCCAGCAAAGCCACCAATCCCGCAGACAGCGCCGCAGCGATGACCGGGTAATCCTTCAAGACCGGCATGACCATGGCGATAAAAGTCAATGGCAACGCAAAGTCCAGCGGCCAGGATGGGGGAATGGCTGCGCCGAGGAAGATTCCCAGCGCGCTGCTCACCTGCCAGGTCAACCACAACGAAAAACCAGCGCCAAGAAAGAACCAGTGACTGGCGGGTTTGACGCCGTCTTCTTCATAATGAATAATCGTCGCGGCATAGGCTTCATCAGTGAGAAGATAAGCCAATAGGATCTTCCACTTCATGGACAGGTCTTTCACATACTCCGCCATCGAGGCGCTGTACAACATGTGGCGCAAATTCACCACCGCGATGGTCAGCACGATGACGAGTCCCGGCGCAGCCTCGTGGATCAACTGCGCGGCCACGAATTGGGACGACCCGGCAAAAACGATGGAAGACATCATTTGCGCGGCGGCCGCTGAAAGTCCGGCGTTGAGCGCCAGCGCACCGTAAATTAATCCAAATGGGAAAACACCAATCAAAAGCGGGAATTCGGCTCGAACTCCCGCCCAAAACATGGACGTTTTTTGATTCATGATCTCCTACCGGGGCAAGGGGATTCCTACATAATTCTGTGAGGTCATCTCAACATACATTCTGCGGATCATTGACTCCAGCACGCTCTTGATACGGGCCCGTTCATTGACCGGATTGTTGATTGAGTTGAACGAGATCGGCTTGCCTAATTTTACCTTTCGCAGAACAGGATGAACCGCCAGCGGATAAAACCGCAACATCTTTTGTGTATGTTCAAAATATAACTCACCGAGCCGCGCAAAACTTTTCAGGAACGGTCTCATTTTGCAAAGCTCGTCCAGCGGCTGAGAAGGGTCTTCCGGGAAAATCAAAAGATTTCTTCCCTGCGTCAAATAATCCACGCTGATCCGATAAGTTTCCAACAGATGCTCTCCATGCCAAACAGGGATGCAATCAACGCCGCGCAAAAGCCGGACGGAGGCCTGCGCGATGGTCCGCGCAACGAACATGCTCAGTGGGGGTGGAATGTGCAGTTGCGGCTCAACAAAATCCATGTTCAAATATGCGGCAGCTTTATCCCATTCGAGCATATCGGCAATCACCCACGGATACAAACGCATGGGCAATGATGCGGCCACCGCAATCGGTCCCAACGCCAGGGCGTGGTTCGACACAAATACGGCCGGCCCGACTTCAGGCAAATTTTTAGCGCCAACCAATTCCCCGCCCCAGATCATTGCATCTAAAAATCCTGCCAAACCACGATAGAGAGTGTCGCCTGACATAATCAGCCTCCATGTTATTGGGAGCGCGCTGTTCACTATTAATATAACAAAAAAGCTGGCAGAAAGCTACTTCCATCACCTCACAATTAGGGCCTTCTTAAAGTCCATGGAGAACTCCAATTTTTATCATTTTTGCCGCGAAGAGCGTAAAGTGCGCCAAGAAAAAAAGGAAGTCTTCGCGCTCTTTGCCTGCACTGGGCCGCAGGCACACGTGCGAACTTCGCGAGTCATTCTCCGACTTTAAGAAAGCCCTGACTCACAACAGGTCTACCAGTGCTCTTAAACCAAGCGTATAAGATTGCCAGCCAAAGCCGGTTATTTTGCCTTTGCATACCGCCGAGATCAATGATTTATGTCGAAACTCTTCGCGCGCGTACACATTCGACAGATGCACTTCGACGACAGGAATTTGAATCGCGCTGATTGCATCGCGCAACGCCACCGACGTGTGTGTATATCCGCCCGGATTGAACACTACGCCGTTTGCCCACGTGCGCGCATCCTGCAAAGCGTCGATCAATGCACCTTCGTGATTCGATTGCAAGCATTTAATTTCCGCACCCAATTCTTTTCCAAGCTCGATCAATTTCGCATTGATGTCATCAAGCATCATCGAACCATAAATTTCCGGTTCGCGCGTGCCAAGCAAATTCAAATTGGGGCCATGCAAGATCAGTATTTTCATTTGTCCTCCAACGCCATCTCCAAATCTTCCATGTCCACCAATTCGATTCGCCTGATCTATGCAGACAATGCAAATCACACGATGCCGTTTAATTTTTCCCTGTCCACTCGCATTTTGTGGACGAGTCTCTCGTATGGCAATTCTCTAGGATGCCGATGGACAGACTCGCCCACAAAAATGATTAGGCGCCAGTGCAATATGCCAGGCCAACCGTTCCAGGTCCGGTATGTGTCCCGATCGCGGGACTGACCGCAGACAGGATCGACTCAACCGCATTCAACTTTTCGGCTGCGATGGCGAGAACTGCTTTTGCATTTTCTTCTGCATTGGCATGCAGCGTTGCCAAACGGACGTTTGACTTTCCAGCGCATTTTTCTGCAACCAATTCAATTACTTTCTCATAGGCCTTTTTCGACGTTCGGACGCTATCGGCCGTATCCACTTTGCCATCCTTAATGGTCAGGATCGGTTTCACGTTCAGCGCCGAGCCGAGTAGCCTCTGCGCGCCTCCAATGCGTCCGCCGCGATGAAGGAATTCAAGCGTTTCCACTACAAAATATACGCCCGTGTTTGGACGGACTGTTTCCGCCAACTTCTGACAATCCGCCAGCGACGCGCCATCGGCGGCGGCTCGTGCCAGTGCGAGAGCCTGGTAGCCTAATGCCATGCCGGTGTTTTCGCTATCAAATAAAACAATTTTATCTTTTGCCGAGGCGAATTCCTCGCGGGCCTGTCTTGCAGAGTCCAGCGTACCAGAGAGTTTCTCGGAAATGAAAACTCCCATTACATCATATCCCCGCTCGAGCAGACTGGCGAACGCCTTGTGCATATCCGCAGGAGAGGCTTGGGATGTGGATGGCATGACTTTGGAATTCTTTAGGCGCGTATAGAATTCCGTGGGTTTTATCGTCACTCCGTCGGAAAACGTTTCCTCCCCCCATATAACGGACAAGGGCGCTACGGTGATGTTCAGTTTCCTACAAATATCATCGGGAATGTAAGCGGTACTATCTGTGACAATGGCGGTTTTAGACATTTTTTCTCCTTGGCATAAGTTTAATTGTATAACCCCCCAACTTCCATTTGGGTTTCACAATCATCCATCCAAGGTTTTCCCCAAATCTGTCACATCCACCAACTCCACCTTTCCAATCTTAACCGGCAAAGCAAAACGGATGGCCTTCGCATTTTTCTTTTTATCCATTCTCATCACGTGGATGATTTCTTCACGCGGCAATTCTTTGGGGATATGGATGGGTAGTCCCAACTCCGATAACGACTCAGCCACCGCTTCTGACAAGCCTTTGCCTGCCACCATTAAACGTTCGGCCAACTTCGCCTCGGCCACACGGTTGGGCATGCAGTGGAACTTGTCAGCCAGTTCAAATTGCGGCACGGCGAGGCCGTGGCGATTGGGATAGTGGCCGAGGCGAAGTTGGCCGAACGTTTAATGGTGGCAGGCAAAGGCTTGTCAGAAGCGGTGGCTGAG
>JAMDBC010000025.1 GCA_023484185.1 Chloroflexota bacterium
GGTATCCGCTACCGCCCGTGAACAAACCGACTTTGTAGCCTGCCTTTTCAATGGCATGTCTCAACGGTATGACCAATCCGGTAAGATAGTGAGTGTAAATCAGCGTGCCTTTCTTGAGCGATGCAAGGATGGTTTTCATTTTGGCATCCAGCAGGACACGCTCCAGATCAAGGATCGCGCCTTTGCGAAGCTTGACCAGTTGCGGCAAAAAGTCATTGCCTTGAATCTCTTTGAATTCAGTTTGGATGGTCTGCTTATATTCAGGGCGGTAGCGGATACCATACAGAATTAACTTTTCATGCATCGCAATCGCGTTGGGAATATTGCTGAACGTTTCCAGTTCATCGAACGAAACGCCTTTTACCAGTTCGAGCAATGCTTTAGCTTCATAGAGATTGTTGATAACGGGCGTGGCGCTCATGCCCAGCACGCGGAGGTTGGGATTCTTTTCACTGGCTTTTGCCAATAGATAACTAACCCTCTGTCGTCGAAGACTGGCGACTTTGGGCGTGCGTTGTTTGACGCTTTGAATTTCATCCAGCACCACAAAATCAATCTTGTGCTTTTCGACCAGATGTTCCACCATTGCAACCGAATCGGGTTGCTGGAAGGTTTCAAAGTTCAAAATGAGATAGGTGTGCTTTGCCGGGTCAATGGAAATATTCCCGCGCTCTTTGATGAGAATTTTGCTGTTGGGAAAGGCTTCTCTAACTCTTTCCGCCCACGGCATGATCGTGCTGTTGAATGCGACAATGACCGTCAGGCGTGCATCGATCACGCGGCTTGCCAGAATGGCGGAGAGGGTCTTGCCCGCGCCGACGCCCGACCAATTGCCGAGCCGCTTTTCAGACAGTACGCGATACGCCGCCAATTTCTGCATGAGATTGGGTTGCGCAATCTTTCCATTAACACGGAAATCATAGCCGCGCGGGATGGCGAGGCTTTGCGCGCCGTCATACTGCGACAGGAACCTGCTGCGGATGGTCTCGAAATACACACCGCCCTTTTCATTGCGTAATGTATCGAGACCAATTGTGCCGCCGTTATTGAGCGTATCCTGCCACAAGCCGCTGACACGATTGGCAACAAGGAATTCAATGGTCTCTTCATCAGAAGTGATGCCTGCCTGCACCAGTTCATCCACTGCCTTCAACGCCTGCATAGAACGAAGGGCGGGCAGGTCTTCTGCGCCTGCCGTTTCGACGACATCTACTTCTGCGATGGGTTCTTCTTCAATATCTTCATCGAGCAGTTGATTCTCACGCTCGATCTCGGCGATGAGTTTTTCAAAGTCAGATTCGGGGTTGGGAGAGGAACATAGGTCGCGGATGGATTTGATGAGGGAGGCGTTTGTGTTAGCAGAATTTTTTGACGCAATGACCATGCCGTTTTGCTTCATGATGGCATAAAGTTCGGCAGGCTGCAATACAGGCAAAATAGATTTTATGCCATTGAGAAAATTTAAAATGGTGTATTTGTTCCACTGGCTAAAATTTCCAAGCCAATCGCCCCAACCTCTCCATCTACTTTTTCCATAGGCAGAACGAGGGTCAGATGGAATGTCTTCAGGCTTTGCAGATGTTTTTACCCAGCTTGCCCATTCAGTTTGCCCACCTAGATTCAGCCCGAGAGCATATTTGTGGGCTTCATCATAAGTTCGCCATCCGCCTTTCTTGTTTTTGGTTTTTAACCAATCAGTCCAAGAAACCCAACCTTTGTTTTTATAAATATCAGAAGGATATGCGGGAATGTCATTAGGGCGTTTGTCAGTTCTAGCCCAATCAAGCCATTCAGCCACATTTTGAAAGCCAAGATTTCTTGCATACAGACGAGCTTCTTCAAAGTTTCGCCAAACCTGTTTTGATGGCGCAAGAGTACCAGTGCCGAGCCAATCTCCCCATGATTCCCAACCTTTATCACGATAAACACTGTTAGGGTAGGCGGGTATATTATCGGGTTTCTCTTTTAATTTTGCCCACCTGCTCCATTCAGTCAAACTTTTTAATTTCAGACTTCGAGCGAATTTACGGGCTTTTTCAAATGGAAGATAAACTCGATTTGCTGACCACACATTTCCAGTGCCAAGCCAATCTCCCATGCTGACCCATTCTTCTTTGTAAACGTTTCTTGGGTCGGCAGGAATATTTCTCGGTCTAGCAGTTGTTTTTGCCCAAGCAGCCCATTCAGATTGCTTTGTCAGATTCAAACGACAAGCATAATCTCGTGCATCAACAAAAGGAAGATAGCCACCTTTCTTATTTCCTGTTCCAAGCCAATCTCCCCAAGACACCCAACCATTATTTTTATAAACCGCATACGCTCCAACAGGAATGTTCTCAGGGCGATCTTCGGTTTTCGCCCAAGCACGCCATTCAGCATAATTTTTTAGTCCAATCTGGCGGGCAAACCGACGAGCTTCTTCAAATGGAAGCCAATTGGAACGATGTTTTTTATCGGTGGATTTCATCTTTATGTTAGGTGAAACTCTCTAACAGGATGTGGGCTTTCCACATAGTCAAAATGATAATTAGACGGAAAATGGTTTCCAATACCTTCTCGAAAGAATAAAGTTCCGCTTAATTCTGGATAAAGATTGAAAATGCCTGTCTGTTGTTCAAATAAACATACTTGAATTTCATTTGGCTGAATATCAGCAAATGATTGATCGAATATCGCCACGACAAATGAAAGCTCATATTTTTCAACCAGTTTTTGATAGCGAGTTACTTTATCTCTAATCCTGTCGTACAGTCGATTGGTGTTATCAGAATGCCAACTAAAAAAAACTCCCTTTTCGCCAAGACTTTTCCATCTCTCATCTTCAATTGCTTTTGGTGGGTGAAAACTTGCCGTTTCGATAATCGTTTTTATTTTCTGGTCTTTATCGAATATTGACCAATCAGGAGTCTGCAAGTCCAACTTTATTTCATGTCGGGCATTGTAACCTAATGAGCAAAGATGCGCTCCAAGAAGCAACTCTCGATATGTATGAGTCAATTGCCAGTCGTCATTTTGATAGTTTTGAAACTTGATTTTGAATTTTGAAACATCCTCTGGTGAAAGATATTCAAAACAGCGGTAAATTGTTTCATTCATACTTTTGTTAATTACCATTTGTTTGCTCCCCCGTCAAAACGGGACGCAGCTTGACATAGTATAAACCCATCCACGAATAAGACCGCTAATGTACGAAGGGGCGGACGTTCTTCTATTCGTTTTGAATTCGTAGATGGTTTATGTTGGCGGCAGTGGGGCAGGGTTTGGACTGTCTTGGAAGTGGTCAGTTTATATTGCCAGGAAAATTCAAAATCCCAATCCTTCATCTTCTATCCTTCAAACTTACGATCCCCTGTTGGGATAAACACTTGTCCAATATACAACTTGACGAATTAGATTACAACATTCTTATCATTAAATGAATTATCCTAAAACAGACTCGCAGGTCCATGCCGTGCCAAATTCCTCATAAAAAGAGACAAAAATTGCATCAGGTATAATCCTTCCATGCGAAGAGGCCTTCTGCTTTACAACCCCGCCGCGGGACGCGTGCCCGTGCGACCGTTTGTGCGCGGCATCATCCGTCCATTAAATGCGGCGGGCTGGCAGGTGGAAGTGGCCGAGACATTGAGCGGAAGTCACGCCACACAGGTCGCACATCAGGCCGCGGCGGAAAAATACGATGCGGTCTTCGCCATCGGCGGCGATGGAACCGTCGGGCAGGTCGCCAGCGGATTGATCCACACCGAGACCGCCCTGGCTGTTCTTCCCGCTGGCACAACCAACGTTTGGGCGCGCGAACTTGGATTGCCAACCTTCGATTGGTGGCACAACGGCGCGTTGAAAAAAAGCGCCAGCCTGCTGTCGGACGCATCCACGCGCCGCGTGGACGTCGGCCTGTGCAACGGACATCCGTTTTTGCTTTGGGCGGGCATCGGCCTGGATGCAATGACCGTTCATGCGCTTGAGCCGCGCCCGCGTTTCGTCAAGTATGTTTCGGTGCCGCAATATTTTGCCGCCACGGTGTGGAACGCCACCATTTGGCACGGCATGGACCTGCGAGTCTGGGCTGATGATCAGCGCGTGGATGGACATTTCCTGCTGGCCATTGCCACCAACATTCGACGCTACGTCGGCGGCATGGCTGTACTTTCACCGAACGCTTTTTTGGACGATGGCGAAATGGACTTGTGGCTGATGAGCGGCAACAACGTGGCCGATGCCTTTCGCCACTTCTTTGACCTGTTGGCGGGCCGCCATTTAACCAGCGACCAGGCACGCTGTTTGCCTTTCCACTCGGCGCGGATAGAATCAGATACGGCCTTCTCCGCTCAGGTGGATGGTGAACCCATGCTTGGCGGCGCGCAAGCTGAATTCAAAATTCAGAAACAGGCTTTGAAAGTTGTCATTCCGCCGAAGGCATTAGAATTGCTGAAAAACAATGCGGATAATTCTGAATAGAATCTTTCAAAAATTCACGATAAAGCCT
>JAMDBC010000135.1 GCA_023484185.1 Chloroflexota bacterium
GCGATGGAAAGTGTGCCGCTTTCGACAAAGTTGCACACATCGTTCCCCCCACCCCAGTTATTGCCCGCAAAACTGATATTCATCCTGCTGTTGAAGGCTTCGAATAATGCATGGCGCGTGGATTCGTCAAAGTCCATTTTGGGCAGGCTGAGATAAGGCAGCATCGGCGATTTCAAGTAGGCAATATCATGGGTTGTTTTTTCATAAAGACGGTCTGCCTGCATATCTATCGTGGCGGGCTGGACATTGCTCACGGAAAAATATTTCGCGCCCAATCGTTTACCGATCTTGATGACTTGAGGCAAATCGGAAATGTTACGCTTCATGGCGACAAAAGCAATACCGATCTCTGGCTTGGGGAAATGTCCGCCGCCGCGCATTTTGGAGATTCGTTCCACGTTGGCGATAATGGCCGGGAGTTCCGCGCCCAGCCTCACGTCCGCGTAGGTTTCGGGGGAGGCCCCGTCAATGGATACCCAAAGTGTATCGAGTCCCGCGTCAATTAATTCGCGCGATTTTTTCTCGGTCAGGATGGTACCGTTGGTAATGAGTTCCACTTTCACACCCAACGATTTCACGCGCCGAATCCATTCCACCGTTTTGGGATGGAAGAGCGGCTCGCCGATCCCCCCAAAATATACACTGGGGATCGAGTCCATTTGCTTCAAGCCGTTAAAGATGTTTTCAAATGTCTCCTCCATCATGCGCCCAATGGGCTGGTCCCACGCATTACGAAAACAGGTGATGCAATCCAAATTGCAGGCGACGGTTGGCTCGATGTAGACTTTGGTGAGTTGAGTGACCGGACGGTGCATGCGAATTAAATTATGGCCTTCGTCGAGACGCACCTTCGCACCGGGATGCAACCCATATTGCGCCGCCACTTCCGGGGGCAAAAACAGCCGCCCGTTTTCATCCACTTCCGCCCATGCCGTTGTAGATTTTGTGGATATCATCGTTCACTCCTAATCGATCAATAACGCACTACGAATTCACACCAATATTACCCAATTTCGGCTGTAAGCACAGTGACAAAAGTTATAGAATCTTGAATGACAAAACCCATGCGGACGGATGATATAATCCAAGCATACTACTGACAGGAGATTCTTGTGGCTGACCTTCGCGTTCAGAAATTTGCAAAGATACTGGTCGAGCACTCGGCGCGTGTCGTGCCGGGCGACCGCATCTTGATCGAAGCGACAACTGCGGCCGAGCCGTTGATCCGTGAACTTTACATTCAAATCCTGGAAAAGGGCGGACATCCGCACCCGATGATTGCCTTGCCCGGCATGATGCCGTTCAGCCAAGAAGAACTTTATCTGACCTATGCCAACGATTCGCAACTGGACTTTGTGCCGACGTTTTACAAATTGGCCTACGACCAGTTCGAAGGCCGCATCCGCGTCCACTCTGCGACCAACACACACGGCCTGACAAATATCGACCCCGCCCGCGTTCAGCGACGCGGCAAAGCCACTGGCTCCATCACCGAAGCGCAGATGCGCCGCGGAGCGGAAGGCAAGTTCAAGTGGGTCACCACGCTCTATCCCACCGATGGCTACGCCCAGGACGCCAGCATGAGTCTGAAAGAATATGAAGACTTCGTGTTCGGTGCGGTCCATGCGCACGAGGCTGATCCCATCGCCTACTGGAACAGCACCGCGGCCGGCCAGCAAAAAGCCATTGATTTTCTTGCGCCAAAGAATCAGGTTATCCTGCGCGGCCCAAACGTGGACCTGACGCTTTCGGTCAAAGGCCGCAGATTCATGAACTCAACCGGTGTCTACAACATGCCCGATGGAGAAATCTATACCGGCCCGGTCGAAGACTCGGTCAATGGTTGGGTGAAGTTCACCTATCCCGCCATTTATCAAGGCGTGTCCGTCGAGGGCGCGGAACTGACCTTCAGTAATGGACGGGTCGAAACCGCCAAGGCAGAAAAGAATCAGGATTATCTGTTGAAGATGCTCGAAAGCGATTCGGGTTCGCACTATCTCGGCGAGTTCGCCATCGGCACAAATTTCGATATCAACAAGTTTACCGGCAACATTCTCTTCGATGAAAAGATCGGCGGTTCGTTCCACATGGCGCTCGGCGCGGGCTATCCTGAGACCGGCTCCAAAAACAAATCGTCCATCCATTGGGACATGATCTGCGACATGCGCAAAGATGCCGCGATCACCGTGGACGGCGAGTTATTCTACAAGAACGGGCAATTCGTTTTCAAAAAGTAGTTTGAAAGTTTACAGGTTTATATGTTTGAAGGTTGAGAATCCGCGACGGGCTCTCAATCTTCTTTCTTAACTTTCAAACTTGCGACCTTCCAACCTGAAACCGATCAATACATCCCCACCGAACGGTCAACCTTCCTCGCATATTCATTAATGCCGCCACGCACACTGAAAACATTCGACCAGCCTTGCGAGGCGAGCCAACCTGATACTTGCGCACTGCGCGCGCCGTGATGACATAACACATAGATCGTTGCGGTCTGTGACTTTGCAGACTCTGACAGCATGTTAATGCCCTCCCGCCCCAACCGGCTCATCGGTGCGACCTCGAGACGGGCATCCGTTATTTTGGCATACTCCAACTCGGACGGTTCGCGCACATCCAGCAAAATGAATTGGTCCTGCGATTTGAGTTTATTGGCCAATTCTTCAACAGCAATTTCTAGAATCATTTCACACCTTTAAAGTTACGCTCTCCAATAACCTCTGCGGATTGGACGCACATCTTCCGATGTAACAAACGCTAAAGGGTCTATCTCGTGGACAATTTGTTCCGTGTGCGCCACATCTTTTCGCAACACACTGACACTCAACAAATGCACTTTACCTTCCATGCCACGCGCCGGGATCTCCGTCACTGCAAAACCTCCATCACGCAGGGCTTGTGCCAAAACGATGCCATGTTCTGTACTGATGATGCGCAAATGAATATGACCAATCGCGAGACGTTCCTCGATCAACATGCCGACCACGTTGCCGGTTGCGAATCCCGCTGCGTAGCCAAGGACAGTTAATGGATTGCTCAAATTGGATAACACGCGCGTGATGGCAACGACGTAGACCGCAGCTTCAAAGAAACCCAGTGTCCATGAAATGCCTTTTCGTCCGCGCACCACAAACAACATGCGCAGAGTGTCGAGCGACATATCGGTGACGCGCAAAGCGAAGATGGTCAGCGCCGCGAGCCAGGCAGATGGAGAGAGAAGAAAATCAAACATAGGTATGCTCCCGGCGGCTGGAGCGTTATTGGTTTCATTTCAACGCGGGCAGATACAATCTTTCCACGTATTCCTTGACCATGCGCCGCGTGCTGAACTGCGGAATGTTCGTTTTCAAAGAATCCTTCACATGGTCGAGCCACTTGACGGGAATCTCTTTGTTATCACGAGCATAGAATAACGGGATGATCTCGTTTTCCAGTGTGCTGTACAGGTCCTCTGCATCGGCAGCATCCTGCGCATCGCTCGTCACATATTCCTTTTCTTCGCCGATGGCCCAGCCATTCTTGCCGTTATAAGACTCGCGCCACCAGCCATCCAACACTGAGAAGTTAAGCGCGCCGTTGAGCGCGGCTTTCATGCCGGATGTGCCGGACGCTTCCATCGGACGACGCGGCGTATTCATCCACACATCCACACCTTGGACGAGATAGCGCGCCAGGTTCATATCGTAATCTTCGAGGAAGACAAGACGTCCGCCGGTTTCAGCTTTTTTGACGGTGCGATACACTTTTTGGATCAACTGCTTACCCGGCTCATCTGCAGGATGCGCCTTGCCTGCAAAAATAATTTGCACCGGCATGTTCGGACGGTTGATGATATCCAACAATCTTTCGACATCGCTCATCACGAGACTGGCGCGCTTATAGGTTGCAAAGCGGCGCGCAAAACCAATCGTCAGTGCGTAGGGGTTGATCAAAACTCCAGACGAGACAACCTGTACAGGATGGTACCCACCCACCGTCCAGCGCTCGCGGACGCGTTCACGCATGTAAAAGGTCAGCTTGCGTTTGAGATGAGTCCGCACAGCCCATAGCGCCGCGTCAGGGACTTGATCCAACTTCGCCCAGGTATCAGCATCATCGAGATGATCGTACCAGTCGGCACCGATATATTGAGCGAAAAGATTTTGCAGGCGGCGGGCCATCCAGTTGGCGGTGTGAACGCCGTTGGTGACGTGTGTGATCGGCACATCGTCCGCGGATTTTTCAGGCCACATAAAATTCCACATCTTGCGCGACACTTCGCCGTGCAATTCAGAAACAGCGTTGCGCCCATTTGAATATTTCAGGGCCAACACCGGCATGGAAAAAGTTTCACCGTGCGGCTGTTGATGCACCGCGATATTTACAAACTCTTCGCGCGTAAGTCCAAGTTCGGGCCATAATGCGGCAAGATACTTATCCAACAGCCAGAGTGGGAACTCATGTATGCTCAGGGA
>JAMDBC010000055.1 GCA_023484185.1 Chloroflexota bacterium
TGGCTTCAAAAAACCTGCTCACGCTCAGAGACGGAAATTTCATCTTCAAGACGCTGAAGGGCTTTCTTTCGGGCTTCCTCATCCACGTAAGTAACGATATATTGAGCGAAGTAAAGCACGCGGTCCAGGTTACGACGCGAAATATCCAACAGCATACCCAACTGTGAGGGGATGCGCCGCGTGTACCAGATGTGCGCAACGGGCGTGGCCAGCGTGATGTGTCCCATGCGCTCGCGGCGGACAGCGGCGCGCGTTACTTCCACGCCGCATTTGTCACAGATGATGCCTTTGTAACGGGGGTTTTTATATTTGCCGCAATAACACTGCCAGTCGCGGGTTGGGCCAAAAATGGCCTCACAGAATAACCCGTCTTTCTCTGGTCGTAAGCGGCGATAGTTAATTGTTTCTGGTTTAAGCACTTCGCCGTACGACCAGGACATGATCGTTTGCGGCGATGCCAGGCTGATACGGAGTGCGGTCAGTCCTTTAGTTTCCACTGCTTCTCTCCTAGTCCTGAACGGATAGAGTTGTTGAGCATTGTTCTCGTATAGCGTGTAGTCGGCTTGTACAAGAGACAAACAAAGGCAAGCGCTTCGAGGCTTTTCTCCTCAAGCGCTTGCTGTATTTCGCTCAGTTTTACATCCAACGAACCGAATTATACGCGCTGGAGAGGTTTGCGTCAAGAGCCGGGCTAATCAAACTTTAACAATTGCAAAATATCTTCCAACGCGGCGGCAAACAACTCGTGCATGACATCATCGCTGACGCGGTATGGACCGCCGAATGAGCCGTCGCCGTAGACTTCGCGTGCCGTTTTGGCGTCCAGGATCGCGGCCGGGACTTTGGGCGGGGTCTTGTTTTCTTCGGGCATTTCCCCCACGACAGTGAACGGGAAAGCCTCCAGCCAGTTGGCGTGAGTTGGCTTGATCTGATACTTGATCGCCACAGCCTCAACAGAATGCGAAAGCCACCAGTCGTACCAGTTCAATTTGAGACCAGGCAGATCGTTATTGACTTCGTGGAGGTGGTGCCGCGCGGGCGAATTACCGCCATGTCCATTGATGATGAGAATCCGGCGGAAACCATGTCCATACGCCGAGCGGACAAGATCGTCCATCACCGCCATCAACGTGCTAACGCGCAAACTGAGTGTGCCAGGATAGGCAAGAAAATAAGGCGATGAGCCGAAATTCAACGGCGGCGCGACCAGCACACCCGTCGCCTGTGAAGCGGAGTCCGCCAACGCCAGCGGAATCTTGACATCCGTCAGCAGGCTGAGATAAGCATGTTGCTCAGTTGCACCGACAACAAAAATCAATCTGTCATCTTGTTGTAGATATTTTTCTACATCCATCCAGTTCAGATCTTCAAGGCGCATGATTTGTTCCTATGGTGTTGGCGGTATATCTGTCGATGTCACAGTTGGGACAGGTGTATCGGTCGGCGTATCCGTCGGGATGATGATGACCGGAGTATTTGTCGGCGTTGGGAAAGGCGTATTTGTCGGCGGCGGAGTCGGGGTCGGGACTTGAAGCGTGAAGTGGACGAAGCGCTCAGCGTAGCCATTCGTCCCAGTCAAATATAAATGCAGTGTGATTACGCCATTGGGCAAGTTCGACATATCCCAATTAAATAGCAAGTCGTTCTTGACCGGCTGGTCGCCTTGCGCAAGAGTTGTCCAGTTGCCGGGATTGTCGCCTAATCCGAATTCCAAACGCCACGATTTAAAATCGCCGGTTGCGTCAGCAGTGCCTTTGATCGCCAGTGTGGTTTGAGAAATCACATCGCCTTCATTGACGCTGAGTTCAATGATTGGACGCGGACTGTTCTTGGTACACTGTCGGTCAGGCGCATAGATCGGCGGCGAAGGGAAATCATGAGCATCCAGCCAATTGCGGCCATCTTTTGTCCCGAACCAATCTTTGGCAAATGGGTCAGTAACATTGATAACAGTCTCAACATCCTTGAAGTCGCTGCAATCAGGAGATGCCTGGAAGCCTGTCCACGTATCAAGCGCAATGATACGACGCAAGTCCTGGCCGGGGGGCAGGGGCAATTGATCGGACGCAAAGACTTCGTTGCGCTGACCGCCTGTGCACCATTGTGACGGCTCCGTGCCGGACAAAGAGCAGATAATCTTATCTACGATTCCCGCGGGACGAGTGAACTGAGTGACGCGTCCCTGCGTCTCATACGGGACGGCAGCCTGCATAAACTGCGACCAAATGGGCGCCGCACCACTCAAGCCGGTTGTGTTGACCATCGGGGTGTAATCCGCGTTCCCAACCCACGTTCCCACCGCAAGGTCTGGGGTGTACCCGAGGGTCCAGTTATCGTAAATGTTGAGGGTCTCGGAGCCCTTGGGATCTCCAGCCGTGCCTGTCTTGGCCGCGACCGGGAACGGCAGGTTCAAAACTGAATTTATCCCGAACATCCACGAACGCGCATCGTTGTCAGAAAGAATAGATGTGATCAGATAAGCGTGTTCAGGGCTGATAACCTGTTCGCCCTGCGGGGGCTTGTATTCGTAAACAACCCTGCCTTGAAAGTCAACGATCTTGAGAATGGAAACCGGAGGAACTTTTACGCCTCCATTTGCAAACACGGAGAATGCGCCGACCATTTGCAGCAAACTGACATCGCCACCACCGAGGGTGAGAGACAAGCCATAATCCTTGCGTGTGAGCGACGTGATGCCAAGCCGTGTCGCCATGGCGACCATACCATGATCGCCATAAACACCAACATATTGCAAAGTCTTGACTGCAGGGACGTTAAATGAGTTTGCCAGTGCCGTGCGGACAGTGACGGGACCGTGAAATTTACCATCGTAATTGACTGGCACATACGGAGCGCGCGAATCATTCGGATCACCAGACGGCGGGAACTTGGACGGCACATCCCAGATGAGGGTAGCAGGCGTCCAGCCTTTTTCAAAGGCCGCCACATAATTGATCGGTTTGATGGATGAACCGGGCTGGCGCGTCTGGCTGACCGCCATATTGACCTGGCCCGAAATGGCAGTGTTATTAAAATCCGCCGAGCCGACCATGGCGAGAATCTCGCCCGTCGAGGGACGGATGGCTACCAACGCACCATCAGTGGCATGATTATTCACCATTGTCGCGACTTGATTCGTGACCAGTTGCTGGGCCGCGTCCTGCAAGTTCGGATCGAGCGTGGTGTAGATCGTGAACCCCGAACGATAAATGGTCTGCGCGTCGTAATTGCTTTCCAGTTGAGCACGCACATAATTGACCCAGTGCGGATAGCGCATGTCGCTAACTGGCGGCTGAAAAGTATAATCGCGCACTTCTGTCGTCGCAGTCGACGCAGCTGCCGGGTCGACGCAAACCGGTGAAGGGCTGTTACTGACATGAATACAATTTTGCTCAATGCTGGCCTGCAGCATCAACGTCAGTACCTGTTGCTGGCGGGCAAGCGTGATCTCGCGGTTGGTGTAAATATCATAAATAGCAGGAGCCTGCGGAAGTCCCGCGAGGAATGAGGCCTGAGCCAGCGTCAGTTTATCGGCAGTCGTCTTGAAATATGTTTCCGAGGCGGCTTCGATCCCATAGGAAAGATTGCCGTAATAAATTTCGTTGAGATAAAGTTCGAGGATCTCATCCTTGGAATAACGTCGTGTGATCTCAGCTGCGAGAATGATCTCGCGCGCTTTCCGAAAATATGTTTGTTGATTGCGTTCATCGGGTGAAAGCAAAATGGCGCGCGCCAGTTGTTGCGTAATTGTCGAAGCACCCGACACGGTCTGTTTGGTGGTGTAGTTCTGCCAGAGGGCGCGAATGATGGCCCAAACATCATAACCAGGATGGCTATAAAAATCCTTGTCTTCAGTGGCAATCGTGGCGGCAACCAACGCGGGTGAAATTTTATCGAGCGTTACATACGTGCGGCGGCCGGCATTCGGGTCGACAATTTCATAAAGCACGTCCCCGTTGCGATCAAGGATGCGCGTGGTTTCAAACTGCGAAGCGCGTTGTTGCAAATCGCTGACACTGGGAAGAGAACTGGCGATTGAATAATATTCATAGACCGCCAGCGAACCAAGGCAAAGCCCCATAATGACAAGAATAAAGACGATAACGATCAGCCCGCGGATAAGACATCCCCAGTTGCGGAAATTGAATTTTGGCATTCCGCTTCGGGGCGGGACCGCAGGTGGGGTTCCGTTTCGACGGCTGGTGCTCGTCTCGTACGCGGCAGGCGTGACGCGCGTGCCATCCGCGTCGATCTCATCCACGCGGCGCGGCAGGGGCATATTATTTTTATCCAGCGCGGGACGCGCAAGAGGCGTCGGTGTGCTACTTCGTGCCGGCTGGGATGGAGGCTCGGCGCGCGTCTCGTCTTCCGAGTTTAATAGTCTTCTAAATTTATCGCGAGGATCGTCTTGGGTCATGAGATTTTTTACTTCTTTTTTGTCATTTATCTGAG
>JAMDBC010000048.1 GCA_023484185.1 Chloroflexota bacterium
GCAATCCGACTTATTTGTATAACGGGGAAATCCACATCGGCTAAAGACTTGAGATCCACATCTTTGTTGCGCCCGAACTTGCTGGGGTCCTGTCCAAAGAGCGGCATAATGCGAGTGGCCGCTTTGAGGAACCAGCGCGGGAAAACCTGAAAGTAAAGTGAGGTTGGTTTAAATGGCGATCCGCTTTCGGGGTGGAAAGAGGCGTCGTCTGATTTTTCAAACGCCAGCACGGTGGCTTGATGAATGTGAATGTGGTCAGGGTGGCGGTATCCGCCCATCGGGTCAAAAGTCAGGACGACATCCGGCTTCAGCATCCGAATATATTTGACCACCCTTCCAGCCACTTCATCAACAGGATGGACAACCTGCGCATCGGGATGCTTATTATCCTCCGTGCCGGGCATGCCAGAATCGCGATAATCTAGAAAGAACACATCTTTCAAGCCAAGATGTTCAGCCGCGCAACGAAGTTCAGCCTCGCGCAATTCAGCGATGGATTTAAATCCGTGCATGTGTTCGGGGTCCACCGTGCCCACCTCGCCGCGCGTGGCGCAGACGAGATAAACGTTAAATCCTTTACGGGCATAAAGGGCAAGCGTGCCGCCCAAGCCAAACGACTCGTCATCGGGATGTGCGAGAACCGCCAGCAAAGTGGGGATTGAATTATTCACAGAATTACTCCTCCAAGATTATTGCAACAATGATACTCGAAATCCGGCATGGTAATATATAATACCAAAAGAGAGTTGAGTGATAAATTAATTTGGTCCAAGGTTTCATATAAGCAAATAACGCTTGCACTCAATCCATTCAACAGCTATACTCTCCCCACTTTTCTTTAAACAGGAGCATATATGAAATTCGAATCGCTTGCCATCCATGCAGGCCAGGAACCGGACCCGAACAACGGTGCAGTCATGACGCCAATTTATCAAACATCCACTTATGCACAAGACGGGATAGGAAAAACCCGTCAGGGTTATGAATACTCGCGCACCAAAAATCCTACGCGCTTTGCACTGGAAAATTGTCTCGCCGCGCTTGAAGGCGGCACATACGGCCTGGCCTTTTCATCCGGCATGGCCGCCACCGACACAGTCCTGCGCCTCCTTTCAAGCGGCGATCACGTTCTGGCAGGCAACGATGTCTACGGCGGAACTTTCCGTCTCTTCGATAAAGTGCTCACGCGCTACGGACTGAAATTTGATTTCATAGATACCACCGATCCGGAAAATGTTGCCGACGCGCTCACCCCGCAAACCCGCATCGTCTGGCTTGAAACGCCGACCAACCCTCTTCTCAGCATCACCGATATTCGCGCCGTTGCCGAAGTCGTTCACGCGCATCCCAACCGTCCCTTGCTCGTCGTGGACAACACTTTCGCCACGCCTTATCTACAACGTCCGCTCGAACTCGGTGCGGATGTTGTCGTCCATTCAATGACAAAATATCTCGGCGGGCATTCAGATACCGTCGGCGGCGCGGTCATCGTCAAAGACAAAGACATTTATGAGAAACTCGCCTTCCTGCAAAACGCAGTCGGCGCAGTTCCGGGACCTATGGATTGTTTCCTTGTTTTGCGCGGGATCAAGACTCTGCCGTTGCGGATGGATCGCCACGCCGAAAACGCCGCCTCTCTCGCGGACTTTTTAGCGGGTCATTCCAAAATCAGCCGGGTCTTCTACCCGTTCCATTCCAGCCACCCGCAAGCCAACATCGCCAAACGACAAATGAAAAACGGCGGCGGCATGATCTCCATCGTCATGAAAGATGGACGCGACGCGGCCGTCAAAGTTGCCGAGGCGACGAAGCTATTTACGCTGGCTGAATCTTTGGGAGGCGTTGAATCGTTGATCGAAGTCCCCGCCGCGATGACGCATCTTTCCACCGCCGGTTCGCAGCTCGCGGTTGACCCGGGCCTCGTGCGACTCTCGGTCGGCATCGAACACAAAGACGATCTTCTGGCAGATATTGAACAAGCGCTGGATAAAGCATAACCAATCTAAATTAAGCAGGAGTCGCTTCATAAAAAAATGGAGATTATTTCTCTTACGCCTGACAACGATTATCTCATCCAACAAGCCGCACAGATTCTTGTGGAAGCCTTTATGATCCACGCACCCGAAGCCTGGCCCACGCTGGAAAAAGGCCTGGAAGAAATGCATGAAATGCTGGCCACTGACAGAATCCTTCGCGTGGCTCTTGATGCAACCGGCAACGTCGCAGGTTGGATCGGCGGCATCGAGCAATACAATGGGCATGTTTGGGAATTGCATCCGCTGGTTGTGAGACCCAACCTGCAACGCAAGGGAATCGGACGCGCACTGATTCTGGATTTTGAAGAGCAAGTCCATGCTCGCGGCGGCCTCACTATCACGCTTGGAGCGGATGATGAGGATAACAGAACGTCGTTATCAAATACCGACCTCTACATTGAAACATGGGAACAAATCAAAAACATCAAAAACTTGAACGGTCATCCGTTTGAGTTTTATCAAAAAATGGGATTTATCATTTCAGGCGTCATGCCCGATGCAAACGGAATTGGCAAGCCCGATATTCTCATGTCTAAACGGGTGAGCCGCTAATTGCCGCTTGCCACATGAACCGCCACCAGCGTTACATCGTCATCCTGCTTTGTCCCATTTTGATAACTGAGCAATGTTTTCAGCAGCCGGCAGCACATCCGGGAGAATACTCAGCTGGATTCCAGCGGCCACTTGAAGTTCCCGCTCGAGACGTTCTTTCTCGATCAATAATTCCTGCGCTGCCTTCAAGTCATAGCAGGTTTTTTTCTTTGGCACACACACTGGCACCGGCAATCTCGCTGAGATTGCAAACCCTTGAAAGCAATTCACCTGGAGAATCAGCGGCAAGGACAATTTCCAAAGCGCCATCCACTACCACATAAAGATGCTCACCGGGGTCGCCATTACGAAATAAATACTCGCCTGACTCGTTAGCCGCTTCTCAGATCAACCTCCTCTTTCCCTGCAAGCTTGTCTTGAATTCTCTGCACAACCTTCTCCAAATGTTGCGGCTGATGGACAAAGTCCATATCATCGGAGCGAATGGTCAACACCGGGCAGAGGTCAAAGGCCGCCAGCCATTCATCGTAAAACGAATCAAGCAGAGAAAGATATTCAGCGCTAATGCCCGTCTCGATATTGCGAGCGCGCCGATGAATACGGTTCATCAAGACCGGAACCGGCGCTTTGAGATAAACCAAAAGATCGGGACGTGGCAAGCTGTCTACGACTAGGTCGAACAAACGGTTGTACGAAAGATAATCACGCTCAGCCAGATTTCCCATGTGATGCAATGCGCGCGCAAAAATATAAAAGTCTTCATAAATACTGCGATCCAAAATTGCCGAGCGGGCGTCATGCGAGGCTTCGAGATATTGCTCGGCGCGGTGGCCGAGAAAGAAAATCTGCAGGTGAAAGGACCAGGCGTGCATGTCCGCATAAAAGTCGGAAAGATACGGGTTATCCGCCACCGACTCGAATCCCGAGCGCCATCCCAGCCGCGCCCCGATCCGCTCTGTAAGCGAGGTTTTGCCCGCACCGATATTGCCTGCCACCAACACCAAACGTTTCGCCATACACGCCTCGTCCCGGCAAGTATAGCAGAAAAGGGAAATAATTCCATTTAGCGGGCAAAATGGGGCGGGCGTAAAAATTTTGGGGAGAATAACTTTCTAAACGCAAAGTACACAACCCACAGGGTGCGTCGCGAAGGTCACGAAGGGAAAAAGAGCGCAAAATCGTGCATCCTCTCCCCATGGTGTACTTTGTGCCCTTGTGTGTAGTGGTTTTCCAAAAAACTCAAAGAATGACGCCCACCCCGCAAAGCGCAACCCGTGTATAATTTCGCTGACATGAGATTACACATTTCCATACAAGAAAGTCAGAGATAACTATGATGAATAAGCTTCGTGAGCCTGTTAATGGACTCACCCACTTCTTCGCCGCAATTGTCGCGGCAATTGGCCTGATTACACTAATAGTGATCGGCTGGAACAGTCTCGTCAAGGAAGTATCGTTGAGTATTTATGGCGCAACCTTGATCCTGTTGTTCGCGGCCAGTGCCACCTATCACATGGTCAAAGCGGGACCAAAGATTCTCGAAAAACTACGCAAATTTGACCACTCGGCCATCTATCTGCTCATCGCCGGAACCTACACGCCCATTTGCGCCATCATGTTCACTGGTTTCTGGAAATGGGGAATGCTCGCCATTATCTGGTCGCTGGCCGTGATCGGGATCGTGGTCAAGATGTTCATTATCAATGCCCCGCGCTGGCTGACGGCTGGTGTGTACATAGTCATGGGCTGGCTGGCCCTGGCCGCCATTGGCGAAATGTTGCGCGTCCTACCGGTTGGAGCAATGGTATGGCTTTTGATCGGCGGTGTAACTTACACTTTGGGAGCAGTGGTGTACATCACCAAAAAATTGGATTTCTTCCCCGGCAAATTCGGCTTCCACGAAGTGTGGCACATCTTTGTGATCCTGGCCGCATTGGCGCATTATATCGCCATTGCAGTCTATATCGCTCCCGCCGTTTACAGATGAAACCCCAGCCATCTTCGTGGATCCGCAGAGCCTCTCCCATTTTTCTTCTTATTGGGATGGTGTTTCTAGCGACTGGATTTACCACAAACAATGATGTCTTCACATGGGTTTCCATCGCCTTTTTGGTAATTGCTCTGGTCGCAGGCGGAAGACGGTCTAAAAAGAAATAGAAAAACAATCTACTTACCCAAAAGAGAAACGAGACACCTTGACTCGTTTCTCTTTTTTGACTAGAATAATTTAGCCTGACCTAAATTATTGTTTAGCCATGACAGATAATCTAACCAACTCCATTCAGGATTACCTGAAACACATCTACGAACTTACCGAAAAAGGCGAACCAGCCAGCACCACCGCGCTGGCAACACGGCTCGGGATTGCTCCTGCATCGGTAACAGGCATGATCCAACGCCTCGCGTCTGCAAAACCGCCGCTTGTGGATTATCGTAAACACCAGGGCGTCATGCTGACAGAGGCCGGGCAGCGGGCGGCGCTGGAAGTTATCCGGCATCATCGCCTGATAGAAGCGTGGCTGGTGCAAACGCTCGGCTATTCGTGGGATGAAGTCCACAACGAGGCGGAAAAACTCGAGCATGTGATTTCGGAGGAGTTCGAAGCGCGCATTGCCGCCGCCATGGGAAACCCAATCCGCGATCCACACGGAGATCCAATACCCTCCGCTGATCTGGTCATGCCAAAATATGAGAACAGTGCACTTTCCAGCCTACAACTCGATCAAGAAGCAACGGTATGCAAAGTGCAATCACAAGACATCGACTTGCTCAAATATCTTGAAAGTCTGGGACTCGTGATCGGAGCGCGCGTGAAAACGCTCGAGGTGTCACCTTATGATCACGTTATGAAGTTAAAGGTTCGGGGGCGGAAAGAAGCGGTGATGCTTGGGCCTGTCGTCACAAATCGAGTATTCGTCGAATTTAGATAAAGGCTGAATTATTTATGAACCAATCCAAAACCAAAAGAGCCGAGCAAACAGATAGCGCAACATCCAAGTCCGCACATGATGTTCTTTCAGGGAAGAGCAAAAAAGGCTGGCTGGCGCAGCTTGCGCCCTTCCTTGGCCCGGCCTTCATTGCCTGTGTGGCTTATATTGACCCCGGCAATTTTGCAACGAACATTCAAGGCGGCGCGCAATTTGGCTACCAACTTTTATGGGTGATCGTCGCCAGCAATTTAATGGCAATGCTCATTCAGTCACTTTCCGCCAAATTGGGAATTGCCTCCGGTTTCAATCTCGCAGAACATTGCCGCAATAACTTCCCTAGGCCCGTCGTTCTGGGCATGTGGGTACTTATGGAGTTGGTGGCCATGGCGACCGACCTGGCAGAATTTCTGGGCGCGGCGCTCGGATTCAATTTGCTGTTCGGCATTCCGTTATGGATCGCGGGGCTGTTGACGGTCGCCGCCACATTCCTGATTCTCACGCTGGAACGCTATGGTTTCCGTCCTTTGGAAGCAGTGATCACATCTTTGGTCGGCGTGGTTGCGGTAAGTTATTTGGTCGAGACTATTCTCGACAAACCACAATGGTCGAATGTTTTTTATCACGCAGTCGTTCCGAGCTTCTCCGGCACGGAGAGCATTTTACTTGCAACCGGCATTTTAGGCGCGACTGTTATGCCGCATGTCATCTTTCTGCATTCGGCGCTTACACAAGATCGGGTCGTTACCGGCAACCCTCAACAACAACACATGCTCTTTCGATATGAATTGATTGACATTTTCATTGCAATGGGACTGGCAGGACTCATCAACATGGGGATGCTCATCATGGCCGCTTCGACCTTTTTCAATAACGGACTCACTCAAATCGGGACGATTGAAGAAGCGCATCGCACACTGCAACCTTTGCTGGGGCCGGCGGCATCGTGGGTCTTTGCCATCTCCCTGCTTGCTTCCGGTCTTTCATCATCCTCGGTCGGAACCATGGCAGGCCAAGTTATTATGGGAGGTTTCCTCCACAGGCAAATTCCCGTTTGGGTGCGGCGGCTTGTTACGATTTTCCCGCCGATGATTATCATTTTGCTGGGGCTTGATCCGACGCGTACGCTCATTCTCAGCCAGGTTGTTCTTTCATTCGGCCTGCCATTTGCCATCATTCCGCTCGTGATGTTTACGAGCAGACATGATATTATGGGTGAGCTGGTGAACATGCGCATCACCACATTCGCCGCCAGTGTTGTGGCCGTATTGATCCTTGCGCTCAACTTCTTTCTACTCTTTCAAATTTTCACTGGAGGATAACCGTGTTCAAAAACATCCTTGTCCCCCTCGACGGTTCGAGACTTTCAGAGGCGTCGCTGGCTCCAGCCGAACTATTTGCACAAACCTTCCAATCGCACGTCACACTTTTACACGTTATTGAACAGGACGCGCCTGCGGAAATCCATAAAGAACGTCATTTAACAAAACCGGACGAAGCCGAAGCTTATTTACTTGACGCAGCAAAGCGTGCCTTCCCTTCGAGTGTCAAAGTCGAAACTCACGTCCACACCGCGCCAGTTGCAGACGTGATCAAAAGTATTCTTGAACATGTCTCTGAGTTCAAGCCGGATCTGATCATTACCTGCACACACGGCAACAGCGGCATTCGGGATGTTTTAATCGGAACCATTGCCCAGCAAATCGTCGCACACGGCTCGACGCCTCTCCTGCTTGTCAAACCGGATCTTCCCCGCTTCCAACTGGACCGGATACTGGTTCCGCTTGACCCTAAGTCTCACCACGATAACAGCCTTCCGGTTGCCAAATCCCTCGGCGCAGCTTTTGGCGCAAAAATCCATCTGCTGAGTATTATTCCCACCTTTTCTACTCTTGCTGGTGAACAGGCCGCCGCCGGGAATTTAATGCCTGCCACCGCGCAAGCTCTGCTTGACATCCAGGAAGAAAACGCCAGCGAGGACCTAAACCAGCACGCAGCCGAATTTCGCACAGATGACATAAAAGTTTTTGCAGAAGTCTCACGAGGCGACCCGGCGCGCGGCATCGTCAAAATAGCCGAAATTTCAGGGGCCGACCTAATCATCCTGACCACACACCGCAGAGCAGGCATGGGCGCTTTCTGGGCACGCAGTGTTGCGCCAAAAGTTGCCAATAAAACCAAAGTGCCGCTTTTGCTCATCCCACTTATCGCAGAAAAGTAAAACAAAAAGGCCGGACAAAAATCGTCTGACCTTTTTTCACTCCAATAATTATTTACTGACCGGCGTCTGGAAAAACTTCTTCAACAAGTCTGTATATTCCGCGGGGTGATTCAAGTATGAGAAATGCCCTGCATTGTGGAAGGTATACACGCTCGCGCTTGAATACGTTGCTTTCAATGCTTCACGTAACGCCGGTTCCACTAACGGGTCGTTATCCGATTCGATGATCATCACCGGAACGCCGAGCATCTGGATATTGGGCGCCACAAAAGGTTCGACGACAGCGCGATAACGCCCCACCACCTGAGCCTTGCTCATGCGGCCATAACTGATTTCATTTAAAAAGGCCAATGTGAATTCGTCATTTCCCGACGCAGGATAGATGCTATTCGCAAAGCTTCCGCGTAGGACATTCAGCACAAGCCACTCAGGTAGATATGGCAGGAGCGCGCCAATCGTTTTATTCTTCTCTGCGATAATTTTATTTGGCGGAAAGGTGTTGGCAAAAACAGCGCGCAAAATATGGTCGGAATGTCGCGCTACCAGATACTGGGCAAAATATCCGCCCAACGATGTGCCGACGAGATCAACTTTATCAACCTTTTCATGGTCAATGATTGTCGAAATCCCCTTATCCATTTCTTCAAGCGAATTTACGGCGGGATATGTAACAGAGATGATGCGATAATCATTTTTTAACGCTTCGATCTGCTGCCACCAAATATCGTAACTACCGGTCATTCCGTGCAAAAATAGAATAGTTTCCTGCCCACTGCCGACGATAATATAATCCCATTCGATGCCATCAACATAAACATACTTCGTGGGATAAGCCTCTCGAAACGCAACAAGGGATTTCGTGGTCTCCGGGTTGGCTTTTGCATACAACTGGTCGAACGGCACTTTGGGCACCGGGATAAAATAGACGCCTACCATAGCGACTACAATAATTAACGGAATAATCCATTTCAAGTTATTAAGCACAGCAGACTCCTGTTTTATTTTCCACCAATTGTAATCGCTCACAAATAAAAAGTCTGGATGTTTTTAACATCCAGACTTTTTTAGTTCAAGCGTGTTTATGGGTTGGACTGCTGCCAGCGGTTGCCGCGTCCCATGCCCTGACCAATAGGTTGACCAGTTCTGTTGCAAGGGCCGGTTCCTGCGCCCATGCCATAGCCTTGCCCAGCAGCCTGACCCATGCCGTGTGATTTCATCCACGTGGCCTGATCAGCGGTAATGACGCCAGCCTTGACAGCGGCACCCAAAGCCTTCGAGCGGGCATCCGCCAAAATGGTCGGGATTTGATCCGCAGCAATGCCCTGAGACACGGCAACATCGTAAGCGGTTTCATCGGCGTCGAGGCGGGCTTCCAGCGCGTCGGGTGTCAATCCAAGTGCGCTCGCATATGCATCGACAATGTAAGTGTGGAGTGGGCCTTCAACGTTCCCTGTCACTGGCCCGCGACCGCCCATGCCCTGAGCATACGCCACACCCGTGGTCAGGATATCCAGCGCCACCAGCACAGTCACAACGATCAAAAAGTTTTTCATTTTCATACTCCTTTGTTTAGTTTTCTGGAGTTCTTTCTCTCCAGCTTTCTAAACAAAGGATACCGGGGGAATGTAAAGACAATATAAAGGATACCTAAAGATTATCAAAAGAATTATTCGCCGCCAGCCAGAAGCTTGATTCTCTCCCACGGCTTGAGGTTTGACTCGTCCGCAAGAATCCCCTTCAATTCATACAACTCATCTCGCATAGCGGCAGCTTTTTCGAACTCAAGATTTTTTGCAGCATCCTTCATTTGTTTTTCCAACTCATTGATAATTCGTTGAAGCTCAGAATTCGAGACGGCTTTCTCGCTCCTGGTGCGATACCCGCCTTTTGCTTCGGCAATCCCCAGCGCTTTATCCTTCGCTTCCCCGGACAATTGATCGGTAATATCACGAATGGCTTTGTGAATGCTGGCCGGCGTGATGCCGTGTTCCTGGTTGTATTTCACCTGCTTGGTACGGCGGCGGGTCGTTTCGTCAATCGCACGTTTCATCGAATCGGTGACGCGATCCGCGTACATGATGACACGTCCATTTATGTGGCGCGCGGCACGTCCCGTGGTCTGGATCAAAGCCGTGTCCGAGCGCAGGAAACCTTCCTTGTCGGCATCCAAAATCGCAACCAGGGAAACTTCCGGCAAGTCAAGTCCTTCGCGCAAAAGATTGATGCCGACGATCACATCGAACACACCCAGACGAAGGTCGCGCAAAATGCCTATGCGCTCCAGCGTCTCGACTTCCGAATGCAGGTAATGGACTTTGATTCCAAGTTCCTGCAAATATTCGGACAAATCTTCCGCCATGCGTTTCGTCAACGTTGTAACCAGCACGCGTTCACCCACTTCGACGCGCGCACGAATCTCTTTGAGCAAGTCATCCACTTGTCCCGTTGTCGAGCGGACCTCCACCTCGGGGTCAACCAAGCCTGTCGGGCGAATGATCTGTTCGGCCACCTGCTCGGCATGTTGCATTTCATAAGGCCCCGGCGTAGCTGACGTAAAAATGGTGTAGCCCATACACTTTTCAAATTCATCAAACTTCAATGGACGATTATCCACCGCACTTGGCAGGCGAAAACCATATTCAACTAAAGTTTCTTTGCGGGCGCGATCACCGTTGTACATGCCGCGAATTTGCGGAATAGACATGTGGCTTTCATCGATCACCAGCAAATAATCGCTCGGCAAAAAGTCGATCATCGTCCACGGATGCGTGCCGGCCGCGCGGCCATCCAGATGCCGCGAATAATTTTCAACGCCGGAGCAATATCCAACTTCACGAAGCATCTCAAGATCGTAGCGCGTGCGCTGTTCGATGCGTTGCGCTTCGATCAGCTTGCCTTCAGATTTAAAAAGCGCGATACGTTCTTCAAGTTCCTTTTCGATATTACCGATGGCCTCTTTGAGTTTATCGGCTTCGGTCAAATAATGTTTGGCGGGGAAAATCGAAATTTCCTGCGGCTCTTCAAAGATCTCTCCAGTCAACGGACTGAACTGTGTGATGCGTTCGACTTCATCGCCGAAGAACGTGACGCGATAACCGCGCTTGTCTTCATAAGCCGGAATAATTTCCAGCGTCTCACCCCGGACCCGGAAAAGGCCCGGCCTTAATTCCATATCGTTACGCTGATACTGACTCTCGATCAACTGACGGATCAACGCGTTGCGCCGATAGACCTCCCCCACTTTGAGCGTCACCGTTCCGCGCCCAAATTCTTCCGGGCTGCCGAGACCATAAATGCACGAGACCGACGCGACAATGATCACGTCCTTGCGAGAAATAAGCGAAGTCGTCGCCGCCAGCCGCAGACGTTCGATCTCTTCATTGATCTCAGTTTCTTTTTCGATGAACAGATCGTGACGCGGAACATACGCCTCAGGCTGGTAATAATCATAATAAGAAACAAAATATTCGACCGCGTTCTCAGGAAAGAATTCCTTGAACTCGGCATATAACTGCGCGGCCAGAGTCTTATTATGCGCCATGATCAGCGCGGGCTTCTGCAATTGCTGGATGACGGATGCAATCGTAAACGTCTTGCCAGTACCGGTCGCGCCGAGCAAGACTTGATTCCGCATCCCCTTGCGGATTCCATCTACAAGTTGAATGATCGCTTCCGGCTGGTCGCCGGTGGGGATAAATGGGGCTTGAAGTTTAAAGTCCATAAAGTCTCGCTTCGCTAGGTGAACGTACGTTCTATTATACTGCCTCTTTGAATTATTTCCAAGCTCGGCCATTCATACAGAACAAGAATGAAATCCAGTATTTGCCAAATTACGCAGTACGTTGTATCACCGACAAAAAACCGAGGGCGTTGATTCGCTCTCGGTTCGTAGAGTCCGCTCAAGGTCTAGCTATGGAAGCGGGTTGGGAGGAAAAGTTCCTTCCGGCGCGTAATAGTCGTTCGGGTCAACGCCAGTCGTCACATGACCGGCAGTCACAACCACATCAATCAACGTATGGTCATTACAACCATACTGCAAGCCACACGGTACCATTTGAGAATAGCCGCCGATGGGGCCTGGATTAAATCCGCCGCCCGGCAGGGTGTACGCCAAAACGCGATACGTGCCCGGAGGCAGATTATCAAGCTGATATGAATTTTGTCCGAAGGCTGTGTCAACGTGATAATAATTCGGTGCGCCAACCTGAAAGGCCACGATCCGCAAAGAAGGAATGCCGCTGGCTGGATACATCAGCGTACCTGAAATACTCCCGGTTGCGGCAACGGGATGGAGCGTTGATGCAAGCGCGGGAACAACGGCTTGGGTTGCACTTGAAACTGGTTGAGCAGTGGGAATGGCCTGTGTCGCGGCTGGTTGCGCGTTGGCCGCCTGCTGGGTCATCGCTTGAAACGTGGCTTGAACGATTTGACTCACATCCTGAGTTGGTTCGCTAAAATTGATCGTAACGTGGTCCGGCAACGGGCCGCAGGAGGCCGCAAAAACAGCCAGCAAAGTCAGATACAGCATTACTCGTAAAGTACGCATTTTCTCTCCTCTATAAATTGATACCGCATGTTAATGGCTGGAAAGGTCAATGTCAATGGTAATCTCGTCACACCTTTAGGTGATAAGGCACATCGATCACAACGCGCTCCAGTCCCATCGTGCGGCGGCCATAAAGCAAAGCCGCTTTCAAAAGCCAGGCGGTTTGATTGTGCAAAAGATTCTGCCACCAGGAGGTTGTCACAAATTCAGGCAGGACGACAACCGCCAATTGACCGTCGTTATGCTCCAGATCAGTCTTCTCCAAATATTCAAGCAGCGGACCGACGATTGAGCGGAATGGAGACGGGACGATAACCAGCGGCACATCCGGCCACCACTCCTTCCATTCTTCGTTCACGCGGGACCCCGAGCCGGCTTCCATTTCGACGAAGACCGCCGTTACGTTTGACGAAATGGATTCCGCGAACGAGACTGCATTGATCATGCCGCGATGCACGCCTGAGATCGGGATCACCACCCGCGCCGGTTTGGCAGGTCGAAGTGAAGGCGGTAATCCGTGCAATGAAAGTTGTTCGCGGACTTGCTGATAATGGCGATGCACGCGCAGAAATAAGAACACCAGCAATGGGATAAGCAAAAGGGTGATCCACGCCCCTTCCATAAATTTGCTGACCGCCACCACGATCAACGTTGTTCCGGTTGCCAAAGCACCAAGCGCATTGATCGGAGATTTCCAGAGCCGGCCGGAGGTGCGGTCTTTTATCCAATGAATGACCATGCCTGCCTGCGAAAGTGTGAACGCCATAAATGCGCCAATCGCAAAAAGCGGAACTAGCGCGTGTGTGTCGCCGTTGAAAAAGATGATCAGCGCCGCCGTCCCTGCGCCGAGCAGGATAATGCCGTTCGTGAACCCAAGCCGGTCGCCGGGACTGCTCAATTGGCGCGGCAGGAATCCATGCTGGGCAAGGATGGCGACTAAACGCGGAAAGCCCGCAAAACTGGTGTTGGCTGCGACGGTCAAAATACCAAGCGTGGCAAATTGAATGATGAAATAAAACGGACTCGTCCCAACCAAGCGGCGCGCCAGCGCGGAAAGGATCGTCTCTTCAGGCCCGGCTGTGACTGCGAAGAAACGAGTCAGTGCAATCGAGCCAATGAAAAGCGAAGCCATCAGGAAGGCCATTACCATCAAAGTCCTTCCGGCATTTTTCGATTCAGGCGGTTCAAAAACAGGAACGCCGTTGCTGATGGCCTCCACGCCGGTCAGCGCGGTGCTGCCAGTTGAGAAGGCGTGCAAAACGAGAAAAAGTGTCAGCGGCTCAAGCACCGGAACGTTGACCATTTCCAACGGAGTCGGCCCTTCGATGAAGAGACGGAAGAGTCCGTACGCAATCATGGCTAGATACGTCACCACAAAAAAATAAACCGGGATTGCCATTGCAGTTCCGGTTTCTTGAAGTCCGCGCAAGTTGAGCAGGGTAATGATAAGGAGCAGGAAAAGTGCAATTGAGACGCGGTACGGCCACAGGTCCGGAAATGCCGAAGCGATAGCCGCCACGCCCGCGGTCAGACTGACAGCCGCGTTCAATAAATAATCGGTCAACAAAGCCGCGGCTGCGACCAGTCCCGGAATCGTCCCCAGATTTGAACGCGCAACGATGTACGATCCGCCGCCGGATGGATAAGCGTGAATGGTTTGAAAATAAGAGAGCGCAACGATGGCGAGCAGAGTGCTGATGGCGAGGGCAATCGGCCAGGCATAAGCCAGTCCCGCCGTGCCAGCCACGATGAGGCCAAGATAAATTTCCTGGTTGGCATACGCGATGGACGCCAGCGCATCGGGAGAAAAAGCGGCCAGCGCACGGAGTTTATTGAGGCGCTGGTGTATGGCGGACGAGGTCGGTAACGCCGGTCCAATCAGCCAATCTTTCAAGTGTGAGAGCATGCGTTTCTTCTCCTCGTAGGTCAACTTGATTATACGCTCGATAACCTGCTATACTATTTCGGAGAAAGGAAGCAGGATTCTTATGAGTCACAAAAAAATCATGATGGAACCCGACAAGAAAATCGCGCTGGTAGCACACGATAACAAGAAACAGGACCTGGTGGAGTGGGCCAAGTTCAACCGCGACCTGTTGGCACATCACCAAGTATACGCAACAGGCACCACCGGCGAGATGTTGGAACGCGAGCTTGGATTCAAAATCACAAAACTACAAAGCGGCCCTTTGGGCGGCGACCAGCAAGTCGGCGCGATGATCGTGGAAGACGAGATCAACTTCCTGATCTTTTTCTGGGATCCGCTGGAGCCGATGCCGCACGATCCCGATGTCAAGGCGCTTTTGCGAATGGCGGCCGTCTGGAATATTCCGATTGCGTGCAACCGCGCCTCCGCGGATTTTATGATCTCGTCTCCGCTGATGGACGGAGAGTACAACCGTCTCGTCCCAGATTATGACGGCTACCGCAAACGAAAAATCCCGCAGACCGAGACAACCGGCAAAGCCGCGAAAGTTCACGAAACAAAATAAGACGCGAGTCAATCGCCAATGGACATCACCAAAACTTTGTATGTAACGAACCGCGTCGAATGGCGCAAATGGTTGAAAAAGAACTACAAAACGAAAAAGGAAATCTGGCTGGTTTATTACAAGAAAGCAAGCGGAAAGCCGCGCATCGAATATAACGACGCGGTGGAGGAAGCATTATGCTTCGGCTGGATCGACAGCACCGTTCGCAAACTGGACGATGAGCGGTTCGCCCAAAGATTTACCCCGCGCAAGCCCAGGAGCGGATACTCACCAGCCAACAAGGAGCGGTTGAGAAAACTTATCTCTGATGGAAAAGTAATGAAAGACGTGCTCGTTTTGCTCGCCTCACTTGGCGATCTTTCGGTCGAGAAGTTTGAAATCCCCGCCGACATTTTGAGGGCAGTCAAAGCCAATAAAGAAGCGTGGAAGAATTTTCAAAACTTCTCGGATACTTACAAGCGCATCCGCATTGGTTTTATAGATGGCGCAAGGAACCGGCCAGAAGAATTTCAAAAGCGGCTGAATTATTTTATCAAGATGACGGGGAAGAACAGACAGTTTGGGTTCGGAGGAATAGAGAAACATTATTAGCGCCCGATTGAAAACGGAATGCAGACTTTATTTGAAAACATGTATAATCCAAACAGGAAATCTTACGGCAGAACTTTCACGCTTTTTCGGAATTATCATTCGCATGTTCGCTGAACACGGTGGGAGGCACCATACCCCACACTTTCATGCCGTATATCAGGAGTATGAGGCCGTTTTTACAATCAATCCTGTAGAAATGTTTTCTGGCTCCATGCCGAGCAAACAACAAAGATTGGTAGTGGCGTGGGCGGAAATCCATCAGGAGGAGTTACAAATGGCATGGAAATTGCTGGATGGCGGAAAAAAACCGTCATCTATCGAACCGCTCAAATAATTATGAGGCAAACTATGGAACATCCAATTTACCACATTACGGATTTCAAGATTATCGCCCCTTATACTTTACGAATAAAGTTCAACGATAATACAGAACAAGCCATTAATTTCGAGCCGATCTTGCACGGTGAAATTTATGGCCCGCTCCGCGACCTGTCGCTGTTCAACCAGGTGAGACTCGACCCCGAAGTCCGCACACTGGTTTGGCCGAATGACGCCGATTTCGATCCCGCAGATTTGCACGACTGGCCTGAAATCGAAAAGGATTTCATTGCGCACGCCCGAACGTGGGAAACGGCATAGCGCGCGAGTATGCCGTTTCTGCTGGACAAGCGAATTCGTATTGCATTTATTGACGGAGCCAGGAAGCGGCCAGAAGAATTTCAGAAGCGGCTGAATTACTTTATCAAGATGACGGAGAAGAATAAGATGTTTGGGTTTGGAGGAATTGAGAAGTATTATTGATTCGCCTTATGCAGTATGCGTGCTATAATAATTTCAGGAAACCATGACAACGTATGAAATGCGTTTGCAAGACGACTACCTTGCGCTTTTAAAAGAAGCGAGTAACTATTATATGGCACGCGGAGACGTTTTCACTACGCTGCAAAATCTGACGCGCCGTTTGGATGATGAAAAAATTCCATACGCATTGGTTGGAGGTTTGGCATTGGCCGCGCATGGATTTGTGCGGATGACACAGGATGTGGATATATTGATGACGCGTGAGGGATTGGAAACATTCAAACAAAGATTCCTGGAGCACGGATATGCGCTGGCACTTTCGGGAGCGCAAAAGACATTCCGAGATGCCGAAACGCAAGTGCGGATCGAGATTTTGGTCACAGGAGATTATCCTGGGGACGGCAAACCCAAGCCTGTTGCATTTCCCGATCCGTCCATCGTTTTTACCGAACGCGGCGGTATGCGCGTCATCCCAATGGAAAAACTCATTGAACTTAAGTTGGCGTCTGGGATGAGCGCGCCGCATCGTTTGCGTGATCTGGCAGACGTGCAGGATTTGATCGCAACACTCAAACTGCCAATCGAGTTTGCGGAAACACTAGACGCTTCGGTGCGCGAAACTTTCCGCCAGTTGTGGCACAGCGCGCAGGCAGATTCTCCCGACGACTCAGATTGACGGGACGATGCGCGGAACCGACCACAAGAATTTCAAAAACGGCTGAATTACTTTATCAAGATGACAGAGAAAAGTAAGCAATTTGGATTTGGAGGAATTGAGAAGTATTATTGAATTAGCAGGAGGTTCGTAACCTATGCACCACAATCGCACAAAAGTTATCGAACGTACCATCCAAGAATTTAAGCAATTAGATCACCTGGTCTCAAACCTGACAAATGATGAATGGAAGAAGTTATTGCCCAGACCCGAGACCAAAGATCCTTGGACCGTGAAAGACGCCCTGGCTCATATTACCCACTTTAAAGCCGATGTGATCCGTTCAATTAATAGACAGCGCAAACCGCCCGAGGAGCGCGGGCTGAACATAACCGAAGAAAATCATGTCATCTACATGCGCTGGCGCGATCGCTCACCACAGGAAGTTCTTGCCTGGCACAGACAGGTTCAGAAGGATGTGCTCGCCGCACTAAGGGCAACGCCTGAAGAATGGTTCAGCGGCAAAGAGCACAAACCCGAATGGCCTTTTGACCTCGACGGCCATTCTTCCTACCACCGCGTCAAGGATATCGAACAGGCACTGACGAAAACAGTGCGAAGAACTGCCTCGAAGAATTCCAGAAGCGATTGAATTATTTTATCCAGATGACGGAGAAGAATAAGATGTTTGGTTTTGGAGAAATTGAGAAGTATTATTAACAATCATCAGGTCGACAACCACAACATACTGTTTAAAATCAATCTAATTTCCTGTTACATAAAATCACTAGCCAGGTACTTGAGATGCCAAAAGATTCACCCTCAATGACAAAGAACAAAATCAGAAGAAGTCTTCATGCTATTATCGACCCCTTACCCACCCCAAAAGAAGTTGATTTGCTTTGGAGTTTTTTCAAGGGACAGTGTGCATATTGTGGAAAAAATCTAAAAAGAGAAGAAAGGAAAGGACATCAAGATCACATTATTTCAATTGCTAATGGCGGAAATAATGAAATCCACAACTTCGTTCTTTCATGCAATATTTGCAACGGTGATGAGAAACGAGAAGAGAATTGGGAAACATTCCTGAAGAAAAAAGCTCCAGATGAAGTTTTATTTAATTCAAGAAAGTCAATAATTGAAAGCTGGACATCACAGAGGAGGGACAAAACCATAAATGAAGAAACTATGAATGAGATTGAGGCAATAATAGAGCGTACAATCTCAAATTTTGAAGACGCAGTAAAAAAGATAAGGGAAATAAAGAATAAACACGTCTGATTTGATTACTGCTTTATTTCGTCACTAATTCCAGCGTCTCCAACAATCGTTCCTTCCAATCATCATCTTTCCCAAACGTACACCAGTACGCGCCCTTGCCTCCACGCACATCGGGACTGAGGTCGTGCAGGCGTTTTTCTTCAGCGACATTCGGCGTGGACGGGTAACGCAGAACGATTTGTCCGGTTTCCATTCCAATGGAGGCGAGTCCGGCTTTCTCCGCGCGCAGTTTGACGCGCATCTGATAAAAAAGATTCTCGGCCATTTCGGGCAATGGGCCAAACCGATCTTTGAATTCGTTTGCCAGCGCTTCTATTTCAGTTTCGTCGCGCAAGTCCGCAATGCGGCGATAGAGTCGCAAACGCAAATCCTGATCAGCGACGTAATCGGCGGGGATGCCGACGGTTAAAGGCAAATCAACATTGACTGGCATCGAGATCGGTTGAAGGTTGAAGGTTTGAAAGTTTAAAGGTTGCAAGTTGGTAGGTTTTCCTTCAACCTTCAAACCTTCCAACTTTCCAACTGTTCTTATCCTTCTCACCGCATCCGCCAATAGTCTTGTGTAGAGATGAAAGCCAACAGCTTGAATGTGTCCATGCTGGCGGTTGCCAAGCAGTTCGCCTGCGCCGCGAATCTCAAGGTCGCGCATCGCAATCGAATAGCCCGCGCCGAGCTGTGTGTTCTCGGCAATGACTTCGAGTCGCTGCTGGCCTTCGATGGTCGGAGAAAGTTTTCGGTGGCGGAAAAAGTATGCGTAGGCGCGCGCCGCCCCACGTCCGACCCGGCCGCGCAGTTGATAGAGCTGGGCCAAACCGAAAGTGTCGGCGCGGTCCACGATCAGCGTGTTGGCATTCGGGATGTCCAATCCAGATTCGATGATGGTCGTCGAAAGCAGAATGTCGATCTCGCCCATATTGAAGCGGTGCATGACCGACGCCAGTTCGTGCTCATTCATCTGACCATGACCAATGTCAACGCGGGCTTCGGGAACGAGTTGGTCGAGATGCGCCTTCATCGCGTCAATCGTGTGGACACGGTTATGCACGAAGAAAATTTGTCCGCCGCGTTCGATCTCGCGCAAAATAGCCTGACGCACCAGCTTCGGCGAATACGGCCCAACGTGCGTGACGATGGGCAGACGTTCCTCGGGCGGCGTGTTTAGGTTGGAAATATCGCGCACGCCGGTCAGCGCCATATAAAGCGTGCGCGGGATGGGCGTGGCCGTGAGCGTCAGCACATCCACTTCGGTGCGAAGTTTTTTGAGATGTTCTTTATGCGTGACGCCGAAGCGCTGCTCTTCATCGATCACGACCAGGCCGAGTTCCTTGAACTGCACATCCGACGAGATCAAACGATGCGTGCCGATCACGATATCAATTTCACCGATTGCAAGTCCAAGCAAAATTTCGGTCTGCTCACGCGGCGAGCGAAAGCGCGAAAGCATTTCGACCTTCACTGGGTACGCTGCAAGCCTTTGAGAAAAAGTTTCGTAATGTTGTTGAGCCAGCACCGTGGTAGGCACAAGGATCGCGACCTGCTTGCCGTCCATCACGGCTTTGAAGGCCGCGCGCAATGCGACTTCGGTTTTTCCATAACCCACATCGCCGCACAAGAGTCTGTCCATTGGTCGCGGCGTTTCCATGTCACGCTTTATATCCACGATGGCTTTGGCCTGATCGTCGGTCTCGACGTATGGAAAACTATCTTCCAATTCTTTTTGCCATTGCGTATCCGGCTTGAAGGCATAACCTTGCACAACATTGCGGCGCGCGTACAGGTCGAGCATTTCCTGCGCGACTTCCAGCACCGCTTCTTTCACGCGGCCTTTTTTCTCGTGCCATTCCTGTCCCCCCAACCGGTCCAGCGCGGGTTCCACGCCTTCCGCGCCGACATAACGCGTCAAGCGATCTGCTTGATGGACGGGCACATAGAGCTGCCCGCCGCCTTCGTACTCGACGGTCAAGAACTCGCGCAGGTGACCATCCAATTCGCGCGTGGCCAGCCCGCCAAAACGTCCGACGCCGTAATCGATGTGGACAACGTAATCGCCCGGCTGTAAATCCGCATAAATAGACTCGGGCGTTTCCGTGGTCTGCCTCTGGCGCGTGCGCGGCTGGGGCCGCTCCCAACCAAAGATTTCAGAGTCCGTGATCAGATGGAAATGGTCGAGAATGAATCCTTCCGACAAGGATGCTTCGATAAAGACCGTTGACTGTAGACCATTGACCGTCGTCGGTCCATCGTCCGCGGTCCCTTTCCAAAGTTCTTGCAGCCGCTCTATCTGCCGCGAGACGATGACAAGCGCCTCATTTTTGGACACCAAAGCGGACGCGTGCTCGATGAACGGTTTCAACCTCCCGGCGAATCTCTGCCCAATCGCAAACGCAGACGATAGGCTCTCGCCCTCACCCATGCTTCGCGACCTTCTCCCATTGGGCGAGGGGAGTTCTAACACGCTTGAGTATCCCAATTCAAGCGATGTATATCCCTGCAAACTATCCAGCAATTCAGACCAGGTCAAATAAGGGACGGGGAAATCCGGCGAGAGCGTTCCTTCTTCGATACTCTCCTGTCGCAGTTTGACTGCCTGCTCTTCGACTTCGGAAACCATACCATCAACGATGGAAAGATCATCGATCAACACCAAGGCTGTGGGCGGTAAATAATCGAGCAGGCTTGCAGATTGCTGGTGTAGAAGCGGGATGTGAAATTCTGATAATTCGATATCCGGGAGGTTGAAACCGTTCA
>JAMDBC010000038.1 GCA_023484185.1 Chloroflexota bacterium
CCACCTTTTTTTCGGGAGAGGCGCTCAGTTGTTCTAATAACTCCCTCTGTTCGGGAGTAAGTAAAGCCACCCAGCCCAGTCCGTGTCTCTGAATGAACTCAAGGTTGACTTCTTCCTGTCCGGGGATATAGGCTGTGGCGATGAAGGGCTTGCCGAGCGCGACGGATTCAAATAACATGTTCGGCCCGGCCTTGCCCATGACCACGTCTGCGGCGGCGATGTATTGCGCGATCTCGCGTGTGAAGGGCAGGGCATGAATGTTGTCGCGTCCCTGAAATTGACGGAAGAGTCTGTGGTTTGTGCCGCAAGCCAGAATGACTTGAACGCCTTCGATGCTGAGCAGGTTTTCCACGGTATGCGAGAAACGAGCCGCCCCTCCGCCGCCTCCCTGCAGGAAAACGGTAAACCGCTTTGGGTCCAGATTGAGGCGGGCGAGCGGTATCGGTTTGGCATGATAGAATTGCCCGCGCACTGGCCAGCCCGTGAAGTGAGTCCGCGTTGGGTGGCTTTACTTACTCCCGAACAGAGGGAGTTATTAGAACAACTGAGCGCCTCTCCCGAAATATTGAATGATAAAAAGCAAACCGTCGAGACTTACCGGTGCACCAACAAAGAAGCGACGGATACGATCCCGTCGCTGATCGATTCGCTGGCACAATAAAAAATATTACGTCATTGCGAGGGTGTTGGTCGAGTAGCCGTGTTCTTCGACATATCGAGACCACCCGAAGCAATCCCCACCTTTTTTACGGGAGATTGCTCACCTGCACTGCACCACACCTGCCCTGGCGGACGGTGCCAGGGAACGCAGTGCGGTGCAAGTGTCGCCGCAAAAAACGCGGCTCGCAATGACATACAAATTTATTTTATAAAAATCTAAACCTTCAACCACCACACTCCCGTACATTCGGGCAGGATCGTCATTTTCTCGCGCACGATCCTGGACTTCATCTCATCGCCGAAGAAAAACCCCGCCACTTCGCTGGCAACCTCGGGAGATTCAAATTTGTAGTCAGTGCGGATCCACTTATTTTTGAATCCAACTTCCTCCAGCCAGCCGTAAAAATTTTCGAGATGCGCCAATCGTTGCGGGGATTCGTTTCCCGTGCCAAGCGATTCAAACAGAATGATGTGTCCGCCGGGACGAAGCACACGGCGCGCTTCGGCCAGCCAGGCATTCGCTTCCTCCCGCCACCACAGCGGATTCCAGACCGTGAGGTAGCTCACGCTCCAGCCGGAGACGATCAGGTCCGTGGCACGAACCGTCAGCGGAAGCAGGCGATGATCGCAGGCCGCGGCCAGCCAACGGCGTTGCCCTGAGCCGGTCGAAGGGTCAGATTTGATGCGGCGCATTTTGTCTCGTGCGACGCCAAGCATGTGCGGCGAAAGGTCAAAAGCCAGCATCGTCCGCACGATGGGCACGAGCAGACAGGCCAGTCGTCCTGTGCCCGCGCCGAGATCAAGAACGTCCAACCCATCGAGCGGAACAACTTCCTGGATGGCTTTCAAGATATTTCCCTGATAATCTTCGCGCGCGACGAGCGCTTCATATTCAACGGCGTGGTTTGCATATACTTCTTTTTCAGTTGGCATTTGCGTTATACTCCGGCACAATTCTACTGCTTCCTGAATGAATCGGAAAATTTACATGAGTCAAAACGCTTGGGAGCAAGAATTTCTGATTCGTTACGCAACACTCTATATCATCGGATAAAAATATGGCTCTCTCTTCTTCGGCTCAAAAAGTTCAGGATGTTTTGGCCTCGCGCGGATTCGATTGCAGCGTGATCGAGTTCGCCGAAAGCACGCGCACCGCGCAGGAAGCGGCTGACCGCGCCGCCTGCACGCTTGGACAGATCGTCAAGTCGCTGATCTTCAAAGGCAAGACAAGCCGCAAACCGATCCTAGTGTTGACCAGCGGCTCGAACCGCGTGGACGAGAAACGCATCAGCGAATACGCGGGCGAATCCATCAGCCGCGCCGACGCGGATTTTGTCCGCAGTGTGACCGGTTTTGCCATCGGCGGTGTACCGCCTGTTGGGCACGCGCAGGAAATGGAAACATTTTTAGATGAAGACTTGTTGGGGTACGCGACCGTCTGGGCCGCGGCGGGCACGCCAAACGCCATCTTTGAATTGACGCCGGATGATCTGCAAAAGATGACGAATGGAAAGGTTGTAAGAGTCAAATGACCGCGGAAAATATTTTCAACTTCCTGCGGCTTTCAGAAAATCTGATGAGCAGCGGAATGCCAACCGCCGAGCAAATGAAATCGGTTGCAGAGGCCGGGGTCAAAGTGGTCATCAATCTCGCTCCGTTCGATCCCGAAAAAGATTTGGCGAACGAAGGTGCGTTGGTTGAATCGCTTGGCATGAAGTACATCAACATTCCGGTAGATTGGGAAGCGCCCACACAGCAAAACCTTGAAACATTTATGAACGCGATGGATGAGGACGGAAACAAAAAAGTGTTTGTCCATTGCCGGGCAAACTATCGCGCAACGGGTTTTATCACCCTTTATAGAATCCTGCGTCTCGGCTGGAGGAAGGAAGAAGCTTTCAAGGATTTGCGGCGCATTTGGAACCCGGATGAATATCCCATCTGGAAAAAGTTTATCGAGGGCAATTTACAAAAACCATGAAACGAATCATTTTCGCATTTCTTGCCCTGACCTTCGGCCTGCTGGCCTGCGCTCGAAGTGTTCGCGCCACGCCATCCCTCACTGATTCAACGCGCACACTGACAGTGGGTGGAATCGAACGCAGTTACATCGTCCACATTCCACCTTCTTACGATGGCATTCAGCCCGTGCCGCTCGTATTGGATTTTCACGGCGGCGGAGGCAGTGCAGAAAGTCAGATGCATACAAGTGGATTTGAATCAGTGGCTGATGAAAAAGGATTCATTGTCGTTTATCCAAATGGAAATGGCCGGCTCGGCGACAAACTCCTGACGTGGAACGGCGGGACGTGTTGCGGTTACGCGGTCACGAACCAGATTGATGATGTTGGTTTTGTACGCGCGCTGATCACAGACTTGCAGACGATTACAAAGATTGATACAAAGCGCATCTACGCCACCGGCTTATCGAATGGCGGAATCTTTTCCTATCGGCTGGCCTGTGATGCATCCGATTTAATTGCGGCCATCGGTCCGGTATCGGGAACGTTGAATTATTTGCAATGCAAGCCCAAAGAGCCCGTTTCGGTTATCCATTTCCACGGCACCGCCGATGAACACGTACCTTACAATGGCGGCGCGGGAGATCAATCGCTGGCTGGAGTCCCATTTGCGTCCGTCAAAGACTCGATTGATTTCTGGTTGAAGTTCGATCAGTGTCCATCCACTCCAAAAACAGAATCATTCGCCGATATTCAGCACGACACGTATGCCAACTGTGCGAACGGAACCGCTGTCGAACTTTACACCATCATCGACGGCGGACATGCCTGGCCCGGTGGAAATGGTCCGGCTTGGCCCGGAGGCGATCAGCCAACGAAGACAATCTCGGCAACCAAGTTGATTTGGGATTTCTTTGCCGCACACCCCAAACCCTAAGCCTCTTTTCATTTCACAACGTTGCAATCGGACAATCTTTGTCGTAAAATCTTTAAGCCCTATAATTGTCAGGGCCAACCAAAGGAGAGAAAAATGACAAAAACTGCGTCCAAGACTGCGCCAGTTGCTGATTCCCGCCCCATCACCGAGGAAGGTGATTTCCTGCAGATCAAAGCTGTTGACCACGTTCACTTTTATGTAGGTAACGCCAAACATGCCATGTATTACTGGTGGAAAGCTTACGGCTTCAAGCCTGTGGCATATTCCGGCCTGGAGACCGGCAACCGCGAATTCGCATCTTATGTTCTCGAGGCCGGACAGGCGCGCTTCGTTGTCTCTGCGCCGTATAGCCCGTCCAGTTCACTGGCTTCACATCACATGCTGCATGGTGACGGAGTCAAAGTCATCGCCCTTGAAGTGGATGATGTCGAAAAAGCGTGGAAGGAAACCACCAGCCGCGGCGGAAAATCTGCGTGGACACCGCGCGAAGAAAAAGATGATTTCGGCATTTACCGGTCGTCTGCCATCTACACCTACGGCGAGACGCTGCACGTCTTCGTGGACCGCGCCGATTATAAAGGCATCTTCGTTCCCACCTATTGCCCCATCAAAGACAAGGAAGCGCAATCCACCGGCATCGCCGCGATCGACCACATCGTCGGCAACGTGCAACTCGGCAAGATGGATCAATGGGTCAACTTCTATCATGATGTCATGGGCTTCCGCCTGCTCCGTCATTTTGACGACAAGGATATTTCCACAGAATACTCTGCGCTTATGTCGAAGGTTGTTCAGAATAGCAATGGCCGCGTCAAGTTCC
>JAMDBC010000209.1 GCA_023484185.1 Chloroflexota bacterium
CCCGAAGCCTGTTTTCTCCGCCCCATTTCTTGATCCACGCTCAAACCGGCTCTTCGTCATTGTCTCGCAATTTGCCGCCTCTCGAAACATCATCGTAGCAGGCGCGTTTTATCCTGAGACTCTTGCGCGCGAGACTCTCTCGACTTCGTATCCTGACAGTACTCATGTAACGATTTTTCTTTTTGATTCTTCCCGTCAAATATTATTTTCCAGTGGGCCTCTCGCGGCTGGTAATCTCTCATCTGACCATCCAGGCCTGACCGAGGCCTTGAGCGGTAAAAGTGGAACGACTTACGTAAAGCAAGACAATGTGGAAGATGTTGTCGCGTACAGTCCCATCACATCCACTGGCTGGGCGCTGATCACCGAGGAGGAATGGGAAATGGTTGTCAGCCCGTCGTTGCAACTCACGCAAATGGCTCCGCTCGTGATCGTGCCAGCCTTCATCCTGGCGCTAATCGCGTTGTGGTTCGTGGCAACGCGCATTGTCCAGCCTTTACAAAAACTGGAGACCAAAGCCGCCGCGCTGGCCTGGGGAGATTTTGACGCCATCAAAGATTCGGTCGGCGGAATTTCCGAAGTGCGACACTTGCAATTGGAATTAACCGAAATGTCGCGTAAGGTGCAGGCCGCACAGGAAGGATTGCGCGGCTACATCGGCGCGATCACTTCTGCTCAAGAAGAAGAACGTTTGCGTCTGGCGCGCGAACTGCACGATGATACGATTCAATCCGTTATCGCTTTGAAACAACGCGTGCAACTGGCTCAGGCATCGGTGAAAGACCAAACTTCGCGGCGCACATTGAGCGAACTCGAAACCTTGTCAGAACAGATTATTGAAAACCTGCGGCGTATGACGCGCGCTTTGCGTCCCATTTATTTGGAAGATCTTGGCTTGGTCACTGCATTGGAAATGTTGGCGCGAGAAACCAGCCAGAATAATGCAATAAATATTGATTTTCAAAAGACGGGCGAAGAACAACGTCTTTCACACGAGGTGGAACTGGCGATATATCGCATCGCGCAGGAGGCCTTGAGCAATGTCGTGCGTCACTCGCAGGCCAAAAACGCGGACTTGCATATCTCGTTTGGAGAGAAACAAGTCGAATTGGAAGTGAGCGACAACGGCATTGGTTTTGACATGCCAAAGAGCCCTACGGATTTCGCTCCGAAAGGACATTTTGGATTGCTGGGAATCCGCGAGCGCGCGGACTTGATCGGAGCCCGCCTGGAGGTAGTGGCTGCTACAGGAAACGGAACCAAATTGAGGGTCCGATTATGAAGCGATAAACGTCATAAGCCATTTTGCCTATCCAACATCCCGCCATCCTGCGCTCATGCAATGGCGGGATGTTGCTTATCATGCCACCATCCTGAATCGGCAGGTAATTTATGACAACTGAAACAGCAACACCAACAATTTCTTCGCGAAGTGATCGTTTGAGAATATTCCTGCACGCCCTCTTGTTTGTGGCTGGTTTCTCACTGGTATTTATCGTAGGCTGGGGCGGTTCGGTAACTCTGGTTGGACAGTTGTTCGGAACATACAAAAGTTTCATCGCGCGCATCGGCGGTGTGATCGTTATCATGTTCGGACTGGCGACATTGGAAGTCATTCGCATCCCATGGTTTTATGTGGATACGCGCTCATACCATCAAGGGAAAGCAGGGACGTTTGCCAACTCTGGTTTGATGGGCATTCTCTTCGCGGCAGGCTGGAGTCCGTGCATCGGTGCGACGCTCGGCACAATTCTGACAATGGGCCTGAGCCAGCAAACAGTGGGGCAGGCCATGTGGCTGGCTTCAGGTTATTCGCTCGGTTTGGGAATTCCATTTCTCGCGATGGCACTGGGATTGGAACGTGCCACAGGCTGGATCAAACGCATGAGCCGTTATCAGAGAATCATTCAAATCGTTAGCGGCACATTTATTATCATCATAGGCATTCTTCTCCTGACCAATACGATGAGCCTGATCTCGATCTGGGCCTTCAAAAACGGCTACTTTATTAATTCTTTTGCCACCTATGCCGCCGCGCCGACATACTTCACCGCTGTCATCGCGGGATTGCTATCCTTCCTTTCGCCCTGTGTGCTTCCGCTTGTGCCTGCGTATCTTGGTTATTTGAGCGGTCATATACTGCAAAGGTCGTAAACAATGAAAACGCGTATTCTATTTTTGCTGGTCGCCGTTGTTCTTGCAGCGTGTCAATCCAAACCTGTGGCAGGTGAAACGATCATGGTAGCTGGCGGCTCCTATAAAAATGTTTCGCCTGATGAACTGAATATCATGTTGAAGAATAAGGATTTTGTATTCGTCAATGTACACATTCCTTTTGCAGGAAACATCCCAGGGACGGATTTATCCGTCCCATATGACCAGATCGAGCAGAGCCTGCCTCAACTACCTGCGGATAAAAATGCAAAGATCGTGCTTTATTGCCGCAGCGAGCGCATGAGTCAGATGGCCGCCGAAGAACTTGTGTCGCTCGGTTATACCAATATCTGGAATCTCAAAGGCGGCATGGTTGACTGGGAGAGCGCCGGATACGAAATACAGAAATAAGGAGATTCAAACATAATCAAAGATCTCGTGTGCGGCACGGCGGTCAATCCGCAGAACGCCACAGTCAAAACTCTGTACAAAGGACAAACGTATTATTTCTGTTCGCAACTGTGCAAGACAATGTTCGAGCGCGAGCCCGAGAAATATGTAAAGAGTGAAGAACCAAAATCAGAGTAAGCCGCTCTACAACTTTTGCAAGTCGGAGACAAAGCCATGACGGAACAAAATGTAGAAATAACTGCAGAACCTGCCGATAAAAACATTTCGACAAACAAACGCATCAGGCAAATTTCATGGATGGTCATTGCAATCGTCGTCACGTTTCTACTGGGTCTTGGAAGTGGATATCTGAAGTGGGGACAGGATGAGACAGCCGCGGCAAAGCAGCAGAGAGAACTGGCTCGACTCTATGAGCAGATCAACCCTAAAGATGGCTATGCCCTGCCTGTAACCTATGGAAATCTTGGGCCGCAATTGATTGGAGCAGGCGCCATTAATTATGACGCCTTCCAGAATGTGATGAAGGCAAATGGGAATTCGATCGACAGTAGCCAGATCGACATCCTGAAGAAGGGTAGCGATCAACAAGTCGTCATAACAGCAGAAAACGCACACTTCCTGCTTAATTTTTTCTGGGCGGTTGGCTTGGCCAATAGGAATTCGATCCTGACCGAAGGGCCAATGACTCAATACGGCAACGGTCAGATTGAGGGTTTCGCGTCCACTGGCGGGTGGACTCTCGCAACGAAATCTATCACCGAACTCTATGCGAGCATGGATCTGATCTCGCTCACGCCTGAACAACAAGCGCGCGTGGAAGAGGTGGCCGCGGCCGTTTATCGTCCATGCTGTAACAACTACACATTATTCCCCGACTGTAATCATGGCATGGCTATGCTCGGTCTGCTGGAGTTAATGGCCTCACAGAATGCCAGTGTCGATGAGATGTTTAATTCCGCCAAATATGTCAACGCCTATTGGTTTCCGCAGCAGACACTGGAGACGGCGATCTATCTCAAGACAAACCAGGGAACTGACTTTGCCAAGGCTGACGCGCGTCTGGTTGTAAGCAAAGACTATTCGTCAGCCTCTGGTGCCAGCATGGTACATCAGTCCCTTCAATCCAGCGGACAGTTAAAACAGACTCCAAATCAAGGCGGCAGTTGCGCGAATTGATCATCAAAGTTGCACAATAAAAGAAATTTGTCCGTCACCAATGAGCATCAATAAGGTGATAAGGTTTTGTAATCTGATAATAAGCAAAATTGCTTATATGAAATTGAGTAATACAGCTCTCAGTGGAGATGTCTGTTATAGTGATAATTGAATCAAACAGGATCATGAATTGTCATAGGATCACCTTCCATTAAAAGTAAGATGCAGGAAGTGTATGGTGGATAATGTCTAATTACCCGCAGAACTGTGCTTACTCGGATATAAGCAAATGGCCTATGTCAAATAGGCCATTTGCAGAGGAAAAATTTTAGTGATGGTGTTCGTGTTCCTTGCCAAGATACTTCTCAGGCTCCTTGTCGAAGGACTTCTTACAGCCGAGCGAGCAGAAGTAATAGGTCTGTCCTTTATATTCGGATTTGCCAGCGGCGGTTGCGGGGTCAATATCCATACCGCAGACGGGATCATGTACTGTTTTTGCCATAGGTTATCTCCTTTTGTTTGATTCAATTATCACTATAACAGACATCTCCACTGAGAGCTGTATTACTCAATTTCATATAAGCAATTTTGCTTATTATCAGATTACAAAACCTTATCACCTTATTGATGCTCATTGGTGAC
>JAMDBC010000060.1 GCA_023484185.1 Chloroflexota bacterium
TGAGAATTGCCGGCACCAAAGATGCAATCCTCATGGTCGAATGCGGCGCGAACGAAATCCCCGAAGATGTAATGGTCGCCGCCTTGGAACTCGGACACAAGTCCATCCAACCGCAGACCGATCCCATCGAGGTCGAGCCATTGGATGACAACGCTTCGGATACGATGCGGATGGTGTATGGGAACGACTCTTCCGCCGGGATGACCGGTTCGAGCGCACGTTCGGCCAACGCGCCATGCCCGACCTCGCGGCGGCTCTGGCCACGAAGAGGCTTGACCTCGCCCGTGCTGAACGGAGGGAAGTTGTAGTGGTGCATGTAGCGCTTGGAGTCAACGGGGGACAGGTTATCAAGTTCCTGCGCTTCGCCCAAAGTTCCGAGTGTGGCGAAAGATAATACTTGAGTCTCTCCGCGTGTGAATAAGCCGCTTCCGTGCGCGCGCGGCGAAACGCCGACTTCGCACCAGATCGGGCGGATCTCGGTCGGCGTGCGGCCATCGGGACGTTTGCCAGCGCTGAGAATTCTTTCGCGCACGATCTTATGTTCGGCCTCGCTGAATGCAGATTGGACATCCTTTGCCGAAGGAGCGCCTTCTTGCGAAGTACACATTTCAGCAGCAAGATTAGCTTGCAAGGTGTCCATGCCGCCGTAGAATTCAACTTTGGAGAGCGGCTTGTCAAGCAGTTCGTTCATCGGAGCGTTGACATGCTCAAAAACTTTCTTAATTAGATCTTCGTTTGCGGTCGTAATGGTGGCTTCGCGCTTGGGCTTGCCGATCTCAGCCGCCATCTTGAGTTGAAGTTCGATCAGCGGTTGGATGGACTTGTGTCCGAGTTCCAAGGCGGCGACCATTACATCTTCGGGGATTTCGTTCGCGCCGCATTCGACCATGAGGATTGCATCTTTGGTGCCGGCAATTCTCAGGTCCAGGTCGGAGGCGTCCACTTCCGCAAAGGTTGGGTTGACGATGAATTCGTCGTTCACGCGCCCAATCCGGACAGCGCCGATGGGTCCGCCCCAGGGAATATCCGAGATCATGATTGCGGCTGAGGCAGCGTTGATGGCCAGAATATCGAGCGGGTTCACGCCATCGGATGAAAGTGAAAACATCATCACTTGCACTTCATTGCGCATGCCATGCTGGAACAGCGGGCGCAGAGGGCGGTCGGTCAGGCGGGCGGTGAGTATGGCATCCGTGGACGGACGCCCCTCGCGTCGGAAGAACGAGCCGGGGATCTTTCCGCCCGCGTAAAGCCGCTCTTCATATTCCACAGAGAGCGGGAAAAAGTCAATGCCTTCGCGCACTCCGCCCATGGTGGCGGCTGCAAAAATGATGGCGTCGTTGATGCCGAGGGTGACCGCGCCGCCTGCCTGACCAGCCAGTTTGCCGGTCTCAATGGTAACGGTGCGCGTCCCAACGGTGGTTAAGTAGCGTTTTACTTCGGGTTTCATAGATTGTCTCCTATGTTTTGGAGTACATGAACTTGCTCATGCGAAGATTGTACAAGCGATGGCAAGCCGCCGCACTCCAAAATATGTTTTCCGCCTGGATCAGGGACTGAAGAGTGGGGACAACGTGGTTGTCAACACTATTCAATTCCTGACTGCGGTGACTATTAAAATAGACCCTAAAGGTCCTGGAGACCTTTAGGGTCTAGATCTTTACTACTTGTGGCGCAGGCTTAAGCTTTCGGTGAGGGCCAGATAGCGCTGGTAATCGTTCTTGCGCAGATAAGCCAACATTCGGCGGCGGTGCCCGACCAATTTGAGCAGACCACGGCGGCAGGATTGATCCTGCTTGTTTGTCCGCAGATGCTCGGTTAGATGCTGGATGCGGCCCGTCATAATGGCGATCTGTACTTCGGGCGAACCTGTATCTGTGTCGTGGCGATGGTAATCCGTGATGAGTTTGGTCTTTGTTTCTTTTGCGAGAGGCATGACGTATGCTTCCTTTCTAAGATTTGTTGCAGGTCTCCGTGCCCACAGCCTAAACCGTGTGACAGGACCAGTCACTGACTGCTATTATACCAGAAATGAATAATGGGCAAACGGAATACCAGGATTTAACCAGTACAACTAAGCCCGGCCAATTGGCCGCCTCTACTTTACTCTTGAGCTAACAGTTCTTTCAGCCTCGGATGCTCCGCATAGACTCCGCGATATTTCCCAGGCAGGAGCGCCGCGATGTGACACATGATGTCGTCCGTGAATTGTTTGAGGGCGGCGTCGCGCTCTTTGGCCGGGAGCGGCGGCAGGGAGAAACTTTTGCCCGCATGTATTAATATGTGAGACCGTCGGAGATGTTTGAGATTGTCAACGATGACTTTGTCTTCAGTGCCGGCCAGTCCAACTGGGACAACCGGACGATTCAATTTCGCCGCCAGATAGCTCACGCCTGGTTTGCCTTCCGCCATTGTAGCACTGCGGCTGCGAGTCCCCTCCGGCGCAATCACGAGGATGTTACCTTCTTCCATCAGCTTGATGATTTTTCGCAAAGCTTTCAGGTCTGGGTTGAAGCGGTCAATGAAGATCAGGTTGAAATACTTGCTCAGGAATCGGAATAACGGATTCTTTTCCCATTTTTCGGCGACCGGGATGAAGACATCCCATCGGTCGAGCGCATAGTACAACATGGCTGAATCAAGAATGCCGAGATGATTCGTCGCAATGACGTATGCGCCTGATTGAGGCAGGTTTTCGTAACCATGGATTTCGATTTTGGCAATCAGATCTAAAATGGAGCGGATGAGCCGGCGCAGGAAGTTTCGCATGTCCCCAATTTTACACGAATAGCACATGGATATAAAAGGACTTCTCCTCAGACTGAGGAGAAGTCCTTTTATATCGTTTCTGTAACCTGCATCTCACGATACGCACCGCACGAAACGCAAAAGTTTATCAGCTTGCTTAGCGTCCTGTGCGGGCTTCGCGGTTCAAATTCGACGTTTGTGAGATGGCAAATGTTCCATGGAGGGATGCGATGACGGTATGCGTTATTTCCATAAATAATCGATATTGGGTTTGTCATTCTTGCCTTCCGTGCCGTATTTTTCAAACATCTGGGCGAAGATATCCAGATCGTCCGGCGCGATATTGATGATCTGAAAGCCGACATTATAAGAGGTCGGATCAATATGATCGTGCTTGCACCAGCGGCTGCTGGCGCTGAAAACCATGAAGGTCTTATTGGCGAATTCGTTTGGCAGCTCGATGCGAAAATTGAAATCCATGTTTGCCGGGATGGGTTTCTGGCTGTCGAGCTTGAAGCCTCCGGTGCTGATATCGGTTAAGTGGCCGACAAGGGCACCGGTCTTATCGTCCATCATCCGCATGTAGTGGGGAAAATTTCGTCGGTTCAATTTTCGTCGTTGCGGCGTGGTATGCTTCTTCATGGCAAATCCTTTCTACGAATACCAATATGTAATTAGTATAGAGCAAGCATGCCCAAGAATCAAGACTTTTTCTGTCACGTTTACTCCGCCTTTAAAATGTGCGTGATAATGCTGGCGCCGCTCCCGCCAATATTTTGCGCCATGCCGACCTTTGCGCCGTCCACCTGGGTTTGACCACATTCACCGCGCAATTGTTGGACAACTTCCACAATTTGATACAAGCCTGTTGCGCCGACGGGATGTCCGCGCGCCTTCAGCCCGCCGCGCGTACAGATCGGTATCGGACCCTTGACCGTGATGGCGTTGTCGAGGCCAAGTCTTGGCCCCTGGCCGCGTTCGGCAAATCCGCAGGCTTCGAGTGACAACGCGGACATGATCGAAAAGGCATCGTGTAATTCGAAGATATCAACATCTTTGTTAGTGATCCCTGCTAGTTCATAGCATCGTTTTGCAGATTCATACGCGGCCACAGCCGCCGATGCCAAAACAACGAATCTTTGCGCGAATGCACCGCGATTGTGTCCGTAGAAGATGCGGAAGCCGCGATAACTATGCGCGGGCGTCCGGTCATCGAAGCGACCTTTTCAGCCGGGACGATAATGACCGCGGCCGCGCCGTCACCGATGGGGGACGCGTCCAGCAGGTTAATGGGTGTTGCCACCATCGAAGATCTCTCGAACTTATCCAGCGTGATCTTCTCATGCAAACGTGCGTATGGGTTGTGCATGGCGTTGGCATGGGAGTTGATCGAAAAAGGTGCAAAGTCAGCGTGTTTCCAGCCGAATTCGTGCATGTAGCGGCGCATCACCAACGCGTTCAGTCCGACAAATGACACGCCCTGATCGACTTCGTAATCGGCATCGGCGGCTGTGGCCAGCGCGGCAGTGATGTCGTGGCCTGCCTTGTCGGTCATCTTTTCGGCGCCGACCACCAGTGCAGAGTCGATGTCGCCCGGCG
>JAMDBC010000203.1 GCA_023484185.1 Chloroflexota bacterium
TAAGCGGACGCAGTGTAAAGAGCATGTGGCGGATTTCCTTGGTAGTTCGGTGCGCCAACTCTTCGATCTTGGAGAGTTCTTCCACGGCCATCTTCGTATCTTTTTCCATCATACGACGCGCAATGTTGATACGCATGGCCATGGCCGCTACAGATTGTGTTGGGCCATCGTGCAGGTCACGCGCCAGCTTCTTGCGCGCCTCTTCGTGGACTTCAATCATGCGCTCTTTCTCTTCGACCAGATCCTGGTACAGGCGCGCGTTTTGAATGGCAACGACAGCCTGACGCCCGATAATGTCCAGCAGGTCCTGGCGGTCGGGAGAGAAATAATTGGGGTCAGGATGAGCGAAAACCATCGCGCCATAAACGTTAAATCCGCTTCGCAACGGGAAGCAATATCCCGACGTACAGTTGCGAAACGCGATCACGCGTCCCAGTTCAGGATCGTAGCCAATATCTTTTGAAAAAGCTGGTTCGCCTTCATCGAAAACCTTTTTTAGAATACCTTCATTGCCTTGAAAAGTCACGCGCGAATCTGCGCTGATAAATCGTCGCGCCGAGCCGACCATCAGTTGTCCGCCGCGGAACAGCAATACGGCGCTCACGAGCGGATCGCTGGCCGCCGTGTCGGGATCGGGGTTGAGGGCCGAATATCCCAGGTCGAGGGCCAAATCGAGCACGCGCTTGTAGGAGAGAGTCGCCGTCAGTGCGGATGTCAATTCGTAAATGACGCGCAAACGTTCGCCTTGAATGTGGCGTTTTTTCTCTTCTGCGTCCAGCCATTTTTGGCGGGAGATGCGCAAACGCGTCATCAATTGTTTTCCGAGAAAGCCAAAGGCCAGGCCTACGATTGCATAAATGCCGCTCCACTCCATGGCAAGCAACAGGTTGGCCGGTGCTAAAAACCAGGCATATACGATCACCAGTACGGCAGATAAAACTGCCGCCAGCAATCCGCCTAATAATTCAAAATAGACAACACCCGAGAAAATGGGTAACAGCCCGGTCCAGGCGGCAGGACCAGCCAGGCCGCCCTGCACCCAGAAGAATATCCCGCCCAATAAAAAATCCACCGCGAGGCTGACATGGCGGTGAAAAGTCAAACGGATATTCAAGCTCGCCAGAACTGTCATGCCCATGTTCCAGAAGATCATCACGGCGATCGGCCAGAACAACGCCAGTGTCAGTTCTCCGCCCAACGCCAGCGAAACTACAAACCCGATCATGACGGTCCAGCGCAGGGAGATCGCGAACCAGTCCGCGACATAAGGAGTTTCGTAAGTTTGCATGAGCTATATCATAACGAAAGAATGTGTTCGTGGCAACATGAACGCATTACAAGACGATTACACGTTCGCCAGGAATCCGGCCCACAGGCCTTTTTGGATGTGGATCATGATTTTTTCAGGCTCAGAGAACAAACCTTTAAGCAAGAACCTCTGCGAGGACAGGCGAGCGGGAAGAGTTCGTTTTTTCTTGGCGTGCTTCGTGTGTTTGCGGCGGCATATGGAGGCTCAAAATCATTCAGCAGTTTTTGGGGATTGTATTGCAAAAGTCGATATTCCAACCAAAATGCCGATGTTGATCCACAGGTTTGGCGTTGCGAAAGAATCCTGTGTCATGTTATAGAAAATGAGCGCGATCCACGTGAAAATGGATGCAACCCCCAGATATCGCCAGATGGCCGACTTCTGTTTTAAGACCGAGAGGGCGTCACCTAAAATGGAAAATTGGAAGGCCAGGAACAGGAAGAAGCCGATCAAGCCTGTTTCGGCCAGCAGACGCACGTACAGATTTTTTGGGTTTGGATAAAGGTTGCTGGTGGGACTCAACTGATTGGCAATCTCCGGCACGAAGGTCAGCGCCCAATCGGGCAGGTTATTGTAGATATAGAATCCACTTGCGCCCAGCCCGACACCGTTCAATGGATGATCGTTATACGCGCCCATTGCACCCCAAATGTACGCGGCGCGCGCGCCTGCATAATTTTGGATGATGAATTCCTCCACGCTGTTTGCCTGGGAGTTCCATAAGCTGGAAATATAATCTTTTTGTGCTAGGAAGAGTGATGCACCGGTAATCGCGGCAGCGACCAGAACGATCAGACTCACTCGCCAAAGCCACCCGCCGCCGCGGCGAAAGCCAGATGCGAACCATATCCACGCGGCGCGGATTTGTTCACGGCCAACGAAGATAAACGTCAACATAACGGTGGCGGCAACTGTGACTAGGCCGCCGCGCGAAAATGTCGCCAGCAGGAGAAGCGCGGCACAAGCCAGCAACACCGGCTCCAGCCATTTGAAACGCGTGGCCCGTTCCCGGGTCAGGAGCGAGGCGAACAGCCAGGGCATGTAAATCGTCGAAATTTGCCCTGCCAGCCAGGATGGTTCATACGCCATGCCATTGATCCGATTGGTCTTGATCAACTCGCGCATGGAGAAAGCGCGCTGCCATTGCGTCACCAATGGTTTGGGGAAAATATGCAGGTAAAACGTTGCGCCTTGCAAGCCGCTCCAAAGTACGTCGAGAACAAAACCGGCCAATATCCATTTGACTGTAAAACGCAGATCGTCTTCGTTGCGATTCATCCAGACTGCGGAGATAAAGAAGACCAGGCCGATGAAAACGGTTGCCCAGGCGCGGACGACGCGTCCGACCACGCCCTGCCCGCGCATGATCACCGGCGCAAACAGGACCCCGATCAGGCTGGCCGCCAAAGCGGCGAGGACGAAGGCTGTGAGCGAAGTCAGCGCCCCCGCGCGTGGAAATGTAGTTTTGCCGCGAATCAGTTGAACGAGCAAAACAGGCGCGAGCAAAGCCAGTGGAAAGAATGCCAGCGGTCGTTCATAAGTGGTTTCGCCCACCGGGAAATAACGGAAGCTTGTAACGGGCAATGACACGAGGGCCGCGGCCCACAGCCAGCGCGCGATCTTATCCAGACTCAAAGAAAAGGAAGTCGCTTTCATTTCTCGGTTTTGAAAAATAAAATGCCAAATGTGCTGATTGCTAAAAAGCCCAACGCGCCAACCAGCAAATAGACACTTAAACTGACACGACGATGAGCGCTGAGATTCTGTGTCTGCGTGGCCGAGGCACTGATATATTTTTCCAGCCCGCTCGAAGGATTCACAACTTCGGCTTGAACATTGTCAGCGAAGGCTTGCGCCCAGGCCGAAGCCAGCGCGGCGGCCCGGTTTGGATCTTTGTCATCGGCAAAGAAATGCCAGCCGCCGTTGCCGGGTTGATCCATTTGCAGTTTTCCGTCGCGCATCTGCTGGACAGTCACGCCGTTCACCTGTGCCGCGACGGAATTGAGCACCGCGTCGGACATGGCGATCTCTTCCAATTTGCGGACTTCACGATCAAGATAATAAAATTGTTCGCGGTCCGTATTTTGCGGCCAGGCCTGTTCAAGGTGGAAGTCCACGTTGACGGTCGCGCGTGCTCGATATAACGGCGGCGCAATATAGTAAAGTGCCGCGCCAATTGCCGCGCCGAGCAATGCGCCGATCAGCCAGAAGCGCCAGGCTTTGAGGAGATGAATGAGATCATCGGAGGCTGGGGATGAGAAGATCAATTTCATAATTAACACTCGTTATTCAAGATTTGAAATTCGATATTCGAATGATGTGGCGAGTATCAAGTATCGAATATCGTCTTACGTTTTTTTTAACATCAATCTGCGCCGCCAATTCCATAACGGCGCGATCAATTTGCGGATGTAATATTTTGCTACGATGGTGGAGAAAAAATTCCCACCGTCGCGGTAATGGACACGCACCATTTCGGGCCAGCAGCGGTCATCGGCGGCAATGGTTTTGCCTGCGGTGTGCAAGCGGAAGTTGGCCCACGTCTGCGGGACATATTTTACCTGTGAACGAGTTGCCAGACGCACCCAAAGATCATAATCCATCGCAAAATAAAATGACGGGTCGAGCGGGCCAACCTCGCGCCACAACTTTCCACGAAAGAACGAAGCCTGTTGCGGGATATGAACGTAACCTTCCCGCAAACGTTTCAAGCCCGTTTGTGCGGCGGGGAATTTGCCGATCACGCGTCCCTCTTCGTTGATGTAATTCGCATCGCCGTAAAGCAATCCGATCTCGGGATTTGGCTGCATAAACTTGACCACTGACCAGATCGCGTTAGGCTCGTACGTATCGTCCGAATTGAGCCAGGCAAGGATGTCGCCATTGGCACGCGCAAAACCCTTGTTGAGCGCGTCAGTCTGACCTTTGTCTTTTTCGCTGACCCACCAGGTAATTTTATGCTTTTGGAGTCCAGA
>JAMDBC010000182.1 GCA_023484185.1 Chloroflexota bacterium
CCATCGGTCGGACATTCATTTTATGTGCAACGATTTTTCCATCGACGATGGTCGAAGCGACCAGTCCGCCCAGCATGGCCGGTGCGACGTTATCCGGATGGCCTTCATTTTCAATAGAAACTTTCAGCAATTCAGCGCGCGAGAACGGTTCGCCCAACAGCACATTCGCACCGAGCAAACCAGCCAGCATGGCAGCGGAACTGGAGCCGAGTCCGGATGTCAGCGGGATGCGGTTGATGCAGCGGATGTGCAGTCCGTTGCATTTTTTTCCGGCGAGGCGATACACCTGCAACGCGGCGTCGACGATGGCGTTGCGTTGATCTGCCGGAAGTCTGTCCGCGCCTTCGCCTTCGATCTCAACGTGGAAATCATCAGCAGGCATGAAGGTCGCTTCATTCCACAGATCGAGCGCAAGGCCGAGGGCATCGAAGCCGGGTCCGAGGTTGGCGGTGGTGGCGGGGACTTTCACAAGGATGTTCATAATGATATGTAGGGGCACAGCGCTGCTGTGCCCGGACGGAGCAACGCTCTGCCCCTACGATAATATAACTTCTTCCAACGCGGACAAATTCGGCATCACCACCTGCGGCTTGACCATATCTTTTGTGACGATGTCCGGGTCTTTCAATCCATGACCGGTACAGATAGCGACGATTCTTTTTCCTTTGGGATCTAAATTCCCATTCGCAATTTCGATTGCCAGCCCAGCCAGCCCCGCGGCGGACGCAGGCTCGACCCAAATGCCTTCGAGAGTAGCCAGCATTTTTTGCATGTCGACAATTTGCGTATCAGTGGCAGCGATGATTTTCCCTTTGGATTCTTCGGCGGCCTGTAAAGCCTGTTCGCCGCGCGCTGGTTTGCCGATGCGGATGGCTGTCGCAACCGTTTCGGGATTGTCGACCGGATGTCCAATCACGAGCGGAGCCGCGCCTGCGGCCTGGACTCCCAGCACTTGCGGCAAGCCCGTGGATTTTATTTCATTGTATTGTTTGAAGCCCGCCCAATAAGCCGTGATATTTCCGGCGTTGCCAACGGGAAGGCACAACCAATCCGGCGCGGACTCGAGTACATCGCAAATCTCGAACGCACCGGTTTTTTGTCCTTCGATGCGGAATGGATTGATCGAATTTACCAGACAGATCGGATGCTTGTTTGTGATCTCAACGACCATCGTCAATGCATCGTCGAACGAACCTTCGATTTGGATCACCTGCGCGCCGTACACAACCGCGCCTGCCAATTTTCCCGCCGCGACTTTCCCCTGCGGAATCAGCACAATGGATTTCAGCCCTGCGCGCGCGGCATACGCCGCGGCCGATGCGGCCGTGTTGCCCGTCGAAGCACAGATGACGGTGGTAGCATCGCGTCCCAACGCCTCACTGACAGCCGCGGTCATGCCGCGGTCTTTAAATGAGCCGGTTGGGTTGAGTCCCTCATATTTGATGAAGAGTTCAAAGCCGCCGCCGAGGTGGCGCGATAATTTGTCAGTGGGGATCAAAGGCGTGTTGCCCTCGAGCAGGCTGACGGTCCGCGTGTGAGGCGGGAGGTTAAGAAGATGTCCGTATTTGGAAAGAAGTCCGTTATAAGCCATGCGTTATCCTTTTGAAGTCAGAGATTTCTTTGTGTTCACAAAGATGAACTTCGTGTTCTTTGTGCCTTTGTAGTGAGTTCATTCTTTTTTCGTATACGAAGACTTGAATATCAAGCCCGTCTTTATTTAGCATGTTAATTGCGGGTTGAAACGTTGCGTCCTTGATTTTTTGCATGTCAGGCGCAGGCACGTATGCCGGAAAGCCGCGCTTTCTCGTCCGACATTTTTACGGCTTTCACCCCCGCGCTGGCGCAGGGGGTTTTGATCTTGTCGGTCATTTGCTGGATGGCGTCATCAATGTTCAGGCCTGGGCCCTTTTATTTTGCGAGCCTGGCAATCGTCACGCCCGCGCCGCCTTCATTATCTTTGGCTTCCTCGAACGAAGAAATATATGGATGCTTCTTTAAATGTTCGCGCACAGCTTCGCGCAGTTTGCCTGTGCCTTTGCCATGCACAATGCGGACAAATGGCAAACCGGCTGCGTATGCTTTTTCCAAATATCCTTCAAGCTCGTCAAGACCATCTTCGACCATTTTGCCGCGCAAGCTGACTTCCATGCTGGGCGATGATACGCCAGTGGACGATGGACTACTGACCGCGGTCTGTGGTTTGTCGTCAATAATTTTTGGCGCAGACTTTCTTTCGAGGTCAGATAACTTCGCCCGCACGCGCAGACTCCCGATCTGGACTTCCGCATCAGACTCGCCCAGAGCAGTCACGATTCCCTCAGACTTCAACGAAGCCAGGAAGACACGCTCGCCAAGCTTGATGGACGACGGACTACTGACAACGGACGACTGTAGCCCATGGCTCGTGGTCCGTCGTCTTTCATTTGGCGATGCGATCTTCTCTTGAATTGTCTCCAGCTTTTCTTCAACCGCTTTGATGGCTTGCAACGGCTGGCCTGCTTTTTTCAATTGTTGCTTGAGCGATTCCATGTTTTGTTTCAAGACCGCCACTTCCAGTTCGCCTTCGGCGCGGGCTTTGGCCAAAACTTCGCGGCGTTCATCCTCAATCTCTTCGAGTCGCTTGTCGAGATCGCGCGTTTGACTCTCAAGTCTTTCGCGCGCCTTCTCGAGCTTTTCTCCCGCACGCGAGGTGCGATTGCGTTCCTTGCGAATGTCGTCGAGTAATTTGTCGGCGCGCAGATCGTCAGGGCTGATCTCGCTTCTCGCCGCGGCGATCAGCTTCTCGTCCAGGCCGAGGCGTTGGGCGATCAGCAATGCGTTCGAGCGGCCGGGGAGTCCGAGTGTTAGTTTATAGGTCGGTCGCAGAGTCTTGATGTCGAATTCAAGTGAGGCATTGACCACGCCTTCGGTGCTGTGTGCGAACGTTTTGAGTTCGGGATAATGCGTGGCGACAAACGTTGTCGCACCGCGTTCGAGCAAATGATTCAAAATGGCGCGCGCCAATGCTGCCCCTTCCTGCGGGTCGGTGCCTGCGCCGAGTTCGTCGAAGATGACCAGCGAACGATGATCGATCTTTTTCAAAATACGAATGATGTTGGTGATGTGTCCGCTGAAAGTCGAAAGCGATTGCTCGATGGATTGTTCGTCGCCGATGTCTGCAAAAATATCATGGAAGCAGGCCAGCTCCGAGCCGCTCTGCGCCGGGATGTGAAGTCCGCTCTGGGCCATGAGTGCCAGTAAGCCGACCGTTTTGAGCGAGACGGTTTTTCCGCCAGTGTTCGGGCCAGTGATGACGATGGCGCGCGTGCCAGGTGCGGGATCGACATCGATGGCGACCACGGTGTTTGGGTCAAGCAGAGGATGTCTTGCATGAAGAAGGTTAATGGATATTGGAGTATGGTTAATGGTTTCGCCTTTTCCCATTCTCGATGATCCATTTTCCATCTTGTGAAGAATCGGTTCCGAGCCGCGAATCTCCGCCGAATATTTTGCTTTCGCAAAAGCCAGATCGAGCGCGGCCAGATTTTCCACACCGTACGTCAGTTCGTCACGATGCGTCCCGATTTGCGCCGAGAGTTCGGCAAGGATGCGGCGTTCTTCGTCTCTCTCTGCAAGTTCGAGTTCGCGGATTTCATTGTTGAGTTCAACCACCGGCAGCGGCTCGACAAATAAAGTTGCTCCCGATGATGATTGATCGTGGACGACGGCTTTGATGCTGCCCTTGAATTCGGCGCGCAGAGGAATAACGTAGCGTCCGTCGCGTTGCGTGATGATCGGTTCCTGCAGCTTTGAAGCGGACTCCGTTAAATATCTCTGCAGACGCGACATCAGCCGGTCGCGGGCGACTCTGACCTGACGTCGCAGGCTGGCGAGTTTGTCCGACGCTGAATCCAACACCTCGCCGCGCTCCGACAAAACGCGCGTGATGGCATCCACAATGCCGTGCGATTCGGGCAATCCGACCGCGATGGCGCTCAAACGTGGAGAATCGTCTGCACTTTTCTCGAGGGACTTTTTCAAGGTACGGCAGGAGATGAGCGTGGACTTAATATCCAGCAGGGATTGAGGATCGAGAACGCCGCCGCGCGCTGCCAGGTCCGCGGCGGGGCGGATGTCGTGCGCGCCGCCAATGCTCAGATCGTGAGTGGTCAGCAGAAAACTAGCTTCGGACGTTTCCGCCAGCAGATGTTTGGCCTCTTCATAATTGGACGTCGGTTGAAGCGCCTTCGCCAGATCGGCAGATGCGGAGAAATCACAAAAGCCGGCCAGGCGGGTAA
>JAMDBC010000002.1 GCA_023484185.1 Chloroflexota bacterium
TAAATGGGCATTGACCTATGCGATCAATGTGACCGGTCCTTATCTGGTCGCGGACGAAGCCAAGAAAATCTGGCAGGTACAGGGTTTAAAAGCCAGCCTTGTAATAACCACAAGCGCAAATGCCGCAGTTGCCAAGCAGGGCTCATTCGCCTATGACACAAGCAAAGCCGCCGTCAATCATCTGGTGCGGGAACTCGCGATAGAACTTTCCCCCCTGGTGCGTGTCAATGGTCTGGCGCCAGCGACCGTGGTGGAAGGCAGCAGCATGTTCCCGCGTGATCGGGTGATCAGTTCCTTAACGAAGTACAAGGTTGCCTTTGATGAAAGCGAAAGCACCGAATCTTTGCGCGACAAATTGGCAGTTTTCTATGCACAACGGACATTGACGAAATCGCCCATCACGCTGGCAGACCAGGCTGAAGTCGCTTACCTATTGAGCAGCAGCAAGTTCAGTAAAACAACCGGTCAAATCGTCAGCGTGGATGGCGGTTTGCACGAAGCCTTCCTGCGCTAGAGAATCAAATCTCATGGCTAAAGCTCAACTCTTTATCACTTGTCTCGGCGATCAGTTTCATACCTCGACGCTCCAGAATATGACCAGCCTGCTGGAGCGCCTCGGTGTTGAACTGATTTTCCCACCCGAACAAACCTGTTGCGGACAACTGCTCTTCAACAATGGCTTTGAGGACAAGACGCGCTCCGTGGCTTTGAACTTCATGCACGCATTTTCAAAAAGCGATGCGCCGATCGTCGGCCCATCAGGTTCGTGTGTCAGCATGGTCAAGCATCACTACCCTTCGTTGTTCAAGGAAGGGACGCCCGAACACGCTCTTGCAGTGGACATTTCCTCCCGCACGTTTGAATTTACTGAATGTTTAGTCAACGTGCTCAAGATCACAGATGTGGGCACGGTGTATCCGCATAAGGTGACCTATCATGCCTCCTGCCATTATCTGCGCGAGATGGGACTCAAGACCGAAGCAAAGATGTTGCTCAACGCAGTGAAAGGCTTGGAGTTGGTCCATCTCAAGGAAGAAGAAACCTGTTGCGGATTCGGCGGGGCGTTCACCGTGACTTATCCCGAAGTCAGCCGTTCGATGATGGAGAACAAGGTTAATGACATTGTCGCAAGCGGCGCAGACACGGTCGTGATGTGCGAGCCGGGTTGTTTGATGAACGTCGCGGGCGGATTGCATAAGACAGGCTCTAAAATCCGTTCCATGCATATCATTGACGTTCTTGCATCCAAAGAGGTCAAAGCATGAGCGGCGAGGTTCCTACCTTCATTGATTTTGAAAAATATAGCGAACATATCCCGGCCAGCATCCCAGCTGCAGTTCAGCAGGTAACCAGCCGCTTTGTCGGCGGACGCGCCGCCCGCGTAGCGGAACTTCCGCAGTGGGAACAATTGCGGCAGATCGGCTCGGATATCCACCTGCACACCATCGAAAACATGGATGTGTATCTCACGCGGCTGGAGGAGAAAGTTGTCTTCAGCGGGTGGGCATGTCCATTGGGCGGAGACGGCTGAAGAAGCGCGGCAAATCGTGCTTCAAATCGCAAGAGAGCGCAATGTCAAAACAGCGGTCAAATCAAAGTCCATGGCGACCGAAGAGATCGGATTGAATCATGCCCTCGAAGTTGCAGGCATCCAAGCGATTGAGACCGACCTGGGCAAATGCATCATCCAATTGGCAGGCACTGGGCCATCGCATATCATCGTACCTGCTGTACATCTTAAGAAGGAAGAGATTGCCGCAGTGTTCAGTCAGAAACTCAACATGGATGTGTCTGCCGATTCCATCGAACTAGCGCGCATCGCCCGTGAAGTCCTACGCGAAAAATTCCTCGATGCCGAAATGGGAAACTCCGGCGGCAACTTCCTTGCTGCTGAAACTGGCGCGCTTGTCATGGTTACCAATGAAGGTAACGGACGCATGTGCACTACCATGCCTGATCTGCATGTGGCAGTGGTTGGCATTGACAAGGTAATTCCCGATTGGGAATCACTGACCGTTTTTCTAAAATTACTTGCGCGTTCTGCCACTGGACAAAAACTTTCTACCTACACACAATTCATCACCAGCCCGCGCCGCGCTGATGGCGAGTTTGGATCCAAGGAATTCCATCTGGTCCTGTTGGATAATGGGCGTTCAAAAATTCTCAAGGATCCAGTTGGGCGTGAGGTGCTTAAGTGTATTCGTTGCGGCGCATGTGCGAACGTCTGCCCTGTTCATAAAAACGTGGGCGGCTTTGCTTACGGCTCCTTCATTTCGGGGCCCATTGGTGCCATTCTCACACCGCAAATACTCGGTACGCAAAGAGCCCGCGAACTTCCTTTTGCATCAACCCTTTGCGGCGCATGTGCGGATGTCTGTCCAGTCAAAATTCCCATCCCAACAATTCTGCGTCATCTTCGCCGCCGTGTGGCTGAAGGCGACGAATTTTCTGCACCTGTCATGCCTGTGCCGATTCGCGCAGTTGCATCTCTTACATCCATAGCGCTTGCATGGAACTGGGTTTATCGTTTCGGTGCGCGACTCCTGCCAATCATCAATCCCCTTTTCCGCCGGGATGGCTGGCTCTCTGGCATGCCTTGCCCGCTCAGTCGTTGGACCAAAATCCGTCCATTGCCGGCATTTAGTGCGCATTTTCGCCAATGGTGGAATACGCGCTCTGGCAGGGAGAAGGGTTCCACCCGATGAACAATCCCATTCTCCAAAACATTCCCAACTCGTTAGGGCGCACGCTTCAGACTCCGCTCAGTCCGCGTCCCGCTATTTATGAGTCACGCCAATCTGAATCAATCGACTCCGAAACTAAGCTTTTCCTGGACGAAATAAAAAAGCTTTCTGGCGTTGGGCAAAAATCTCTTCATCTGAAATTCCTCTGGTATTGAAGGCTTTGGTTGATGAACAGAATATTCGCAAAGCGACTGTTTGGGAGACACCCAACCTCAGGCAATTGGGCATCAACGAAAGTCTCCACGCCCTTGGGGTGGAATTGGTTTCCCCGAATGCCAACAAACATAAAATGGCACTTTGCGATCTTGGTATCACCGAAGCCGATTATCTCCTCCCCGAGACAGGAACTCTCGTTTTGCGTTCCTCTGTGGAAAAACCGCGTGCCGTTTCGCTCGTGCCACGCGTCCATCTGGCAATTGTGCGTCCTGAAATGTTGCGTGCGGATATGCATCAGGTCTTTGCTGAAGTCAAGGATGGTCATTACCTGGTCTTCATCACCGGCCCTTCGCGTACTGCGGATATCGAATTAATCACCACACTTGGTGTGCATGGCCCCAAAAATCTATATGTATGGATGATGACCTGAGGATTTGCAGTTTGTTTGGTAGGCTCATTACACAGAAACGCTTTTATTACCACCCTCTTTTCCTTTGTTGAGCAAGAAAAATATGTTCGATTGTGTACACCCCTGTCCCCAAGGATTCATAGCACCTTTCTTTGGACAATTACGCTCCCTCATTTCAAGGAGCGTAATTGTGCGTAATTTCGCGCTTGGCGATGCCCTTAACCGGGTAAGACCAGCCTCCCAGTCACCCAATATTGTGTTCGCTTGTGACAACTTAGCGAAAGCCATATGTTGACGATCTGTTTGCTTGACAGAACAAGTGTTCTGTCCTATCCTTGATGCACCTACATACGAAGTGCAGGGAATTATCAAAAAAGATAATCAAGCAAAATACCGCCATATATAGGCAAGAGTCTGCCAAAATTGGAGAATCCGCCCACATATGGCATATCAGAATCACGCCAAATGTGCGGCAAACTCTGCAACATCCTTCCGGAAGTATAATAGAATAGCTAGGAAAGTAGCGAGATGCAAGAAGAGTATTTCACTGAAAGTTACCTGCTGTTGAAGGACAGCGCCGTAAATTACCAGATGAGCGGAACTGCTAACAGGGAATACTTCAGTAAAACCTTGGATCAGACCTAACAAGATGCCATATATGAGATCCATGTTCAAATCTTCTCATGGGCCGAGAATTCGCTTAAGAAATGATAGCAAAAAACTGGTAAATTTCAACTACACAAAGGCGTCATCCATATGGGAGTGTTCTAACTCTTTTGTGTACTCATCGAAGTCCTCGCTGTTGAGTCCCGAAATATGCTCTTAAGATCAGCCTTTTGCCTTGCGCCAAACATGAAAAATTTGTCCGATTGTGTATATCCCTGCCCTTGCGGATTTTTTGGGGACGGTATTAAACCCTGCACCTGCGCGCCATCGGCAGTGACGAAATATCGGAAGCGCATCTCCG
>JAMDBC010000040.1 GCA_023484185.1 Chloroflexota bacterium
CCCTCGAGCAAAGAATTTGGCGTGCCATCGTGGATGCTTGGCGAGACAACGATCTGTGCGCGGCGGAAAATATCCGCCATTTGAGCGTGGGGCAGGGGCGGCAAAAGTTCAACAGCATGACCGATGTTAAATTGCTCGATCCATTTTAGCGCTTGAGATTCTCCGGCCATCGAAGCGCAGATGAATTTTGCGCCGGGAATTTTTTTCAGCACCAGCGGAATGGCTTGAAAGAAAACATCATTGCGGACGTAGGCGCGGAATCCGCGTGGGTTGATGACGATCGGTTCTTTGACCGGCGCGGATGGCGGATAAAAAATATCGGTTCTGATTCCGCCGTTGCCCGGGGTGACCAGCGTGGGCTTGTTGGCATCGAAGCCCCACTCTTGGCTAAGACGAATATCGCGCTGGCAATCGGCGTGCAGCGCGTCGGCGACGCTCATTGTCCATCGCGTGTAATGCCGCATCATCGAAGTGGATGGCGCGTGCAGCGTGAAGTCGTTGCCCCAAACTGAAACAAGCAAAGGGATGCCGGTATTCGCTCCGCTCGCGTTTGCGGCCAACATGCCCTCGTACGGAATTCTCAGCGCGTGGACGAGATCGGGTTGGACTCTTTCAATGAAGCCGCGCAATCTTTGCGAGGCGCGCGGAATTGTCAGCGGGCCGAGAAAATGCCGAATGGCAGCACGGAGTTTCATGGTCCGGGAGGAAGCGCTGCCGGGGCGTTGACTCAATTTCCTTGCGCCACTAAAAGCCACGGGCGTGAACTCAAGTTCTTTAAGCGGAAAGTCCATAAGACAGGCGAAGGTGGATGCGAGATAGACTTCGTCGCCGCGCTCCACAAAATAACGGATCCAGTTTTGAGAAATTGGCGAGCGTCCATCTGCTATAAATAGTAATCGCATGGGGTCAATATACCAGAAGTTGCCTGCCGGGGTAAGCCGTAGTATCATTGGTTCGCTCGCGGAGAATCATGGAAAAGATGAACATCCTTATCGTTGAAGACAATGTCGATAACCATGAATCGGCGCATTTTTTGTGTCTTGTCAATAAAGGGGGGTGTGGAGTGCTTTGGGTATTTCAAAAGGCCGAAGCGAGCGCCGATCCGTGCCATGCAGCGGCTGGATGATTGAATTGGTTGGATACTAAGCCCCTGGGCTTGATAAATTTTCAGTAACTAAAGAGGAAAATATGAAACAAATTTGCGTGGTCGGCATTGGGTATGTCGGCCTGGTAACGGGCGCATGTTTTGCGGACCTGGGCAACAAGGTCGTCGCATTGGACATTGATGAAAAACGCATTGAAAATCTAAAAAAGGGCATTATGCCCATTTACGAACCGGGCCTCGACGAACTGGTGAAGCGGAACGTCAAGGCTGGCCGGCTTTCCTTCACAACCTCCTATGCCGATGCGATGAAAGATGCGGAATTTGCTTTTATAGCGGTTGGGACTCCCTCGGCGGATAATGGCGAGGCGGACTTGAAATATGTGGAGGCCGCGGCCAAATCCATCGCGGCGACGATGGGCGCAGCGCTGATCATCATCAACAAGTCCACGGTTCCGATCGGGACCGGGGACTGGGTCGCCGATATCGTGACCAAAGCCCAGCCCAAGCCGATTCCGTTTTCGGTCGTCTCGTGCCCTGAGTTTTTGCGTGAAGGTGCGGCCATCAGTGATTTTATGAATCCGCACCGCACTGTGATCGGTTCCCTGCATCGTGACGCCGCGGAAAAGGTTGCGCATCTGCATCTGCCTCTGCGCGCGCCGATTGTCATCACCGATCTGCGGACTGCCGAAATGATCAAGTATGCGTCCAATGCTTTCCTGGCTACAAAGATTTCATTTATGAATGAGGTGGCCGACTTGTGCGAACGCGTCGGCGCGGACGTGAAGGAAGTCGCGGCGGGCATGGGCTACGACAAACGCATCGGCCCGTCCTTCCTGGATGCGGGTCTGGGCTGGGGCGGTTCGTGCTTCCCGAAGGACGTCAAAGCGCTGGCGTTCATGGCGGAACAAAATGAGCTTGAGCCGCGCATTTTGCATTCCGTCATGGGAGTCAATTATGATCGCCGCCCCGATGCGGTTAAATTTGTCGGCGAAATGATCGGCGGACTCAAAGGCAGGACCATTGGTCTGCTGGGTCTGGCATTCAAACCCAACACGGACGACATGCGCGAAGCGCCTTCAATTGACATTGTCGAAGAACTAAGAAAGGCCGGCGCAAAAGTCCGCGCCTATGACCCGGTCGCGATGGACGTGGCGCGCGGCATCATCACGGGTATCGAATATTGCGGCAATGCCTACGAAATGGCAAAAGGTTGTGACGCCCTGATGGTCATCACCGAGTGGAATGAATTCAAGCAGCTTGATCTTGAACAGATCAAATCCCTGCTCAACAAGCCGGTCATCTTCGACGGAAGAAATATCTACGACCCCGTTTTGATGAAAGAACTCGGCTTCACGTATCGCGGAATTGGAAGATAGTCTGATAAGTCTAATAAGTCCAACAGGTCTGACTGGTCGCTTCGACGACTTGTTGGACCTGTTCGACCTGATGACCACTGAACACTGATGACCACTCCCCCTGTTTGTGATTACGAAGGCTCCGACTACCAGACATCTTTCTGGGATAAAGGCGGACGCGAATACGAAGACCGTACCGAGGCCATCGCATTGAAACGTCTGCTCCCCAAAAGCGGACGCCTCATGCTGGAACTCGGAGCGGGCGCCGGACGAAACACTCCGCGTTACGTTGGCTTTGAGCGCATCGTCCTGCTCGATTATTCGCGCACTCAACTCGAACAAGCTCAACAACGCCTCGGCACATCTGATAAATATATCTATGTTGCGGCAGATGTTTACCGTCTGCCCTTCGTGGATGGTCTGTTCGACGCGGCCACAATGATCCGTGCCCTGCACCACATGGCTGATGCGCCAAAAGCGTTGGGACAAGTGCGGAATGTTTTACAGTCAAACGGCATATTCATTCTTGAATTTGCCAACAAGTTAAATCTCAAGTCCATTCTGCGCTATTGGCTTGGGAAACAGAAATGGAGTCCATTCACGCTGGAATCGGTCGAATTCGTTGAACTCAACTTTGATTTTCACCCCGCCGCGATTCGCAAGTGGCTCAGGGAATTGAACTTTACCGTTGAAAGAACGCTGACCGTCTCGCACTTCCGCGCCGGATTTTTGAAACGAGTCTTTCCAACATCCGTGTTGGTTTTCTTTGATTCCATTTTTCAATGGACGGGCGCTTTTTTTCAATTGACGCCCAGTGTCTTCGTGAGAGTATGCGCAGGCCGGACTGCCAGTCCAGCCTGCGAGCAGCCGCAGGATATTTCTTCCTACTTCAAATGTCCTGCATGTGGACATTCTCCGCTGCTTGAGAAGAAGGATCATCTTGAATGTTCCAGGTGCAAAAGCAGGTGGCCATTAAAAGATGGAATTTATAATTTTCGAGAACCGCTGTAACACAAAAGACCCGGATGCAAGGAACGGGTCTTTTGTGGATGCTCTTAGTCTTACTGGCCGGCGCGGATCTTTGGGCCTCTCAACGGAGCGCCTTCACGAAGTTTATAGAAATTGTGTCAAGAATATAAAGACATCCTGCACGCTTTCTCCTACAGGATGTCTTTGTCAAATCAAAGCTTTTTTCTAGCCCGCTTGCTTCGTTCAATCGTCCGCCAATCGGTCAGGCCGCGCGCTGGTCAACGTGCCAATTTTCGGCTCGCATAGCTCTCTGACGATGTATTTCTCCAGAATCTGCCAAGTTGAACAACAGACATGTTCGCTACATGTCTGTTTCATTTCTCGCCTCGTGATTTGACCAAACAGGCCGATATAGCTTCAAATCAGGGCGGATGGCTAAATAACCAGCACAGGTTTGAAGAAAAAGATCGATTCAACACATAGTCTACATAGTATTTTAACTGTTTCTTCACTCCTGGCTGATAGACTGGTATGAGGAAAAAGCCAATCAAAAGGAACCCATATGACGATCACAGCCAGGCTCTCTGAAATGTTTGCATTTCTTCTTTCAAAAATAAAAGAAACCCCAGTGCTTCTAAAAGACCCCAGAAAAAGATGGTGGGTCATCGTTCACGGAATACTTATCCTGGCTGCCATCGGCGGACTATCCTACTACGGACTGGTCCTGAGTCCCGCGCAACAAGCCGCAGCAGCAGCCCAACCAGTCATGCAGACTGCCGTGGTGCGGCGCGGTAATATCACACTCAGCGCCAGCGGCACAGGCACCTTGGTTGCC
>JAMDBC010000179.1 GCA_023484185.1 Chloroflexota bacterium
TTATTACGATCAGAAGTCCAATTGCAAACAACATTCGATTTCCTCTTTATCAGTCAGTTTGGTTCTTTATTTCTTTCAACCGGTATCCCACGCCGGGCTCAGTGACGATGTGGCGTGGCCGTAACGGGTCAGTTTCTATTTTTCGGCGCAAGTTACTAATGTTGACCCTCAGAAGGTGGGAGTCAGCATCGTAGTTTTCGCCCCAAACTTCCTGAATTAAGTGCTGATGGGTCAGAAGCTTTCCAGCTGAATTTACAAAGACGCGCAGGATGTCATACTCGGTCGGAGTAAGCATCACATGCTGGCCGTTCACCTGCACTTCACGCTCCATGAGGTCAACCATCAGTTCACCGCTTTGGTAGATCCCTTCCCCTTTGATTGCGGTGGAGCGACGCAAAGCTGCCCGAATGCGCGCCATCAACTCAGGTGCGCCGAAGGGCTTGGTGAGATAATCGTCCGCACCAGCATCGAGGGCAGCAACCTTGTCCTCTTCGCGATCGCGCACGGAAATAACGATGACCGGCACATCGGTCCATTCCCGCAGGCAGCGGGTGACATCCGTTCCATCCATGTCAGGCAATCCCAAGTCCAGAATAATTACATCCGGGCGATTGATGGCCGCAACACGTAAAGCATCCTCACCGTTTTCCGCTTCGAAAATCTTATACCGGCCGCTAAGGGACGCGTTTAGATAACGCCGGATCGGGCGTTCATCATCTACAACTAGAATCTTCAAAAAAGAATCTGGAACCATAGGCTTGGTATGACATCATCAAGAAAATATCAAGAGCGCCCAACATTTTACAGTTGGGCGCATCAATTTCAGCGCAAGAAAAGCCCCTTTTATGTCAAGAAAGTGTCAAGACAACCGAAGATACCCCAAAAGAAAGACTATTACCCCATCCAAGCTTTGAACAGGAAAAACGTATTCATCCAGATAATAAAAATCAAAATCAAAAATTGGCGTTGAAGCATGGTCAAATCCATAACTGATGCGCCAATGACGCCTGCCAGCGGCAGGTAAGTCAGAATCTGTTCAATAGTTCGGGATTTTTTCTTCTTCATCATGCTGAACCTTCATCGCCAATCAATAAAATCTTTATGTTTACAGTTTATTCGATTGAATATCAAAAAGGCGACAAGAAACGGTTCAAAAAGGACAAGAAACCATCAAGAAGTAATTTCAACTTCTTGATGGTTTCCACCATAACGATCAACCAAAAAAATTCAGGGTTTGTAATTATCCAAGGCAAAATTCAATACCAGCACATTAACTCTCGGTTCGCCTAAAAAGCCGAACTGACGTGCCTCGGTGTATTTGTCAACAAGGGTTCTCACCGCTTCTTCACTGAGACCTCGAGCCTGCGCCACGCGAGGGACTTGATACAACGCCGCGGCCACGCTGATGTGCGGATCAAGCCCCGAGCGAGAGGCCGTGACGAGGTCAACAGGAATCGGCGCTGTATTTGATGGGTCGGCGGCTTTCAACGCGTTGATCCGCGCTTGAACCGCTTTGAGCAAATCAGGATTCAGCGGCCCATAGTTTGAGCCGGAAGAAGCGGCAGCATTTTAAAGGAAGGGACCGGTGGCCGAGAGTCGACCCCAGAAATATTTGGGATCACTAAAGGACTGGCCGATAAGTTCGGAGTCGAGCAGTTTCCCATCCCTAACAATTAATGAACCATTCGCCTGGAGTGGAAAAACTATTTGCGAGACACCAGTCACGATCAACGGATAGACCACGCCCGTGATGACGGTAAAGATCAAAAGCCTGAATAACACGAGGCGGAGTTGTGATTTCATTTTCATTCCTTTATGCGAGATGAAGCGCAACCAACAGCATATCGATCAGCTTGATGCCGATGAACGGTGCGATCAGCCCGCCCACTCCGTAAATCAGCAGGTTGTCGCGCAGGAGTTGAGCGGCGCCCACTGCCCGATAAGGAATGCCGCGCAGAGCCAGCGGGATCAAGGCAATGATAACCAAGGCATTGAAAATCGCCGCCGACATGATGGCGCCTTGGGGCGTTGCCAAATGCATAATATTGAAAGCGTTAAGTACAGGGTAGGTTGATGCAAACGCGGCGGGTATGATGGCAAAGTATTTGCTGACTCGTTGGCAATACTGAAAGTTGTAAGCGCGCCGCGCGTCATTAACAATTGTTTGCCGATCTCCACGATCTGAATCAGTTTGGTTGGATTGCTGTCCAGGTCGACCATGTTGGCGGATTCACGCGCGGGTTGGGTACCGGTGTTCATCGCCACGGCCACATCCGCCTGAGCAAGAGCCGGAGCATCGTTGGTGTCATCGCTAGTCATCGCCACCAGCCGCCCACCCATTTGATATTCGCGGATGAGTTTCAGCTTGGCCTCGGGCGTGGCTTGGGCCAGGAAATCGTCCACGCCTGCCTCAGCCACTATAGCCGCGGCCGTGAGCGGATTGTCGCCGGTGATCATGACGGTCTTGATGCCCATCTTGCGCAACTGGGCGAAGCGCCCCTGGATACCGCCTTTGACGATATCTTTTAAATGAATAACGCCCAGCGCTTGATTATTGCGCGCCACCACCAGCGGCGTGCCACCCATGCGCGCGATGTTATCCACCGCGGACTTCAAAGAAATAATGTTCCCCCACCGATAATCGGTAAGGTTTTATCTCAAGGCAGGGAAAATCCCGCTAAGCCATGGATGAGTTCAATTTGCTAATTTTAGCGTCGAGGTTTTCCAACTCATCCCGGTATTTAGCCCGCTTATTGGCATTTATAAGTGCAACAAGTCCGCCTGCAATCAATGGAACAACGCCGATCCCGTAAATTGGAATTAGAAATATTCCTATTAATACGCCCCACAAGCCGAGCTTGTATTGCTGGCTTGCTTTGTTTATCCCTGTTTCCAATTTACTCTTCTGACCTTCAAGCACAACAATTAGGATCTTCTTATCTGCCAGCGAATTCATTGATCTGCCTCCCGGTACACTGTTCGATAAATAAAAACGAAATCATATTTGCCTGGTTCTGCGGATTCGTTTTAGGACTTCACAACTTTTATATTAAATCGATCAGAGGGAAGAACGCGTCGCAGATCGAGCCAAAGGGCAAGCAGCATTTCCACACCTCGTGAGGTGGTAATATCGCCCAGGTCGATCACCGATCTCCAGCCAAACCAATCGCGCAGGATTCCAATTACAACGGTCTTGGCTTCAATATCATTCCCGCTGACGAATACATCAGTCCGTTCTGGAAGTTTTGCTGGCTCAACCATCAGGTTGCAATTCATTGTATTCAGGGTTTTTACCACCAGTGTTTCAGGGAAGGCGCGTTGAATTTGCTCGCCTAACGAATCTCCGTTACAAACCGAAAGGATTAGATCATCCCTAGAATAGTCGATGGGATTTGAGGTGTCTATCAGTATCTTGTTCTTCAAATTGCCGGCTCCGGCCTGGCGCAAAGCATCCAGCGACGCAATCCCCAAGGTACAGTTGAAAACGATTTCACCGAAGGCCGCCGCGTTCTTAAAAGTCCCGTATAAAGCGCGCTGGCCCTCCTCCTTGGCCCAGGCAATAGCCCTGGGATTATCCGCATCGCGCGCGCCCATGAAGACGTCGTGTCCAAGCTGGATCAGCTTGGAACCGATAGTCCGTCCAACCATTCCGGTACCCAGGATGCCAATTTCCATCAAATCACCTCTGTCCTGATTGAACTCTTTGCATTATCCACGAATTCACGCGAAGCCAATCTCATTCAAGTACAGTTTCTGCGGCAGCCTTTTTGGCCATTTTCGTCTTTAGCCATTTCAGGCGGAATGTCTCTTCACGTTCCCGCTCTTCGAGTGCGCTTTTGATGAATAGAACCGTCTCTTCGTATTCGGGGATAAAAATATACTGCAGGGCTTTGACCCGGCGCTGAGTCTTGCGCAGTTCTCCTGCCAACCTCCACACCGCTGTCATTAGCTCGGAAAGTTCTGGAATGTGATTCAAAACGTCCCGGAAAGCGGCGCTTGTCTCATCCAGGGTCGCACTCGTAGCGCCCATGCTATAAGTCATTTCCAGAGGGGCGCCGCGCGACTCGACCTGCGGGATCGGAACGCCCATCACTCCCCGAAATTTGAGTTGAACATCAACAGTCTGGCTCATTGCCAGAGCGGCCCATTCAACGTGATCCTGTCCCATGGTCAGTTTTGCCTGTTCCAGGGCAAGATAAGATTCTTCCAACAACTTCCAT
>JAMDBC010000150.1 GCA_023484185.1 Chloroflexota bacterium
GGGAAAAAGGATTTTATTTTCTTTGATCCGCCTTATGACACTGATTTTAGCACCTATGCAAAAAACGAATTTGACAAGCAAGACCAAATCCGATTGGCTAATTATTTGTATAAGACTAAAGCAAAATTCATGCTGATCATTAAAAGCACAAATTTCATTTTAGACCTTTACTCAGGTCACGATTTCAATATTCGTTCTTTCGATAAAAAATATGTCGTAAGTTTTCAAGACAGAAACGATAAAAATGCTGAACACCTGTTGATAACCAACTACTAATTATGGCGCGAATAACTGAGCCCGACCTGATATTGCCAGCCTTGTATGCGATTTACAAGCAGCCAGGAATTACAACTGGAGAATTGATTGTTGAACTTAGGTCTATCTTTAATCCCACTGGGAAAGATGCGGAAATATTGCAAGGAAGAAATGATGATAAATTCTCTCAAATTGTTAGAAATCTTGTTTCTCACCACACCCTAGATCAGCGCTTGCAATATACCATTTTAGGCGCGTCTGGAACAACAAATGCTACGCATAAGCTTACGAAAAAAGGGTTGGAGTTTTTAGAAGAAAACATTTCTTCTCTCGAAAGTTTGCTCTCGAACTCTCTGGGATACGCGGAAACAATTGGTGGTGTAACCGAAATAGTCAAGTCACAAGAGGCTGGTAAAAAGGTTGTTATTTTTGATGAGAACATTTTTATTTCCGAGGGCAGAAAGAAATCCGTTACTACTCAAGTTTATGAGAGATCAAAGATTTTAAGAGACAGGGCAATTGAACATTACACTAGAGATGGTGTTCTAGCCTGTGCGGCGTGTGGTTTTGATTTTAATAAAACTTATGGCGAAGTTGGACGTGGTTACATCGAAATCCACCATCAAAAACCAGTGTATCAATATGACGAGGTTGATTTTTCCCGTTTAGTTACAGAAGCATTGAAAGACTTGATTCCGCTTTGTGCAAATTGCCATAGGATTGTTCATCGAAAGAAAGGCTATGCTTTGTCGATTCAAGAATTGGTTGATATTTTAGCGAGCAAAAAGCGTGATGAGCGGATAGGATAAAAGAACTTTCCAATTTCAATAAGGATGGAACTATGAAGAACGTAGACAAACTTCAAAGTGCATTTGATTTCTTGTTGGAACATGCCAAGAGCGGAAAATCTTTCAAGCTTGATGATTTGGTTAAGTCATCAAATTGGACTGAGGGAACGGCAAAGATATACTTAAGCAAAAAATTTAGCGACTTGGTTGAGAAGAGAAATGGGGCTTACTATGTGTCCCCAGAAATTTTGAGGGTGCGATATGAAGATTTCAAAGATCTTTATCGGCAGAAGCAGCGTTTATTTACTGATTATGTCCGCAAGACTCCGCAAAAGGTTTTAGTCTACGAATTTTTTATGCCGCTTTCCAGAGAAGATCGTCTGCGTGAGGCTTTGGATAATCTCTTTTACAAAGACACTATTGAACAAAGAATCAAGGAAATTGGCGTTGCAAATATCAGGAACGCGCTAAATTTTCCCAAATCAATATCTGATGATGAAGTTGCGCAGTTTGTTATTCACTTTATGGATAACACAATTGGTGGGTATTCTCTTCATCTTGTAAACGGAAGATTTCGAGCTGGTGAATTAACTACGAGACGAGAAGTAGTTGCGAGACCCTTTTCGCAAGGTCCATATCTTGTAGACGAAACCACGGCGGTCGTGCGGTTTATTCTCCCAGTAAGCGAAGACCAAGAACCTCCTTCCCAATTGAATCTCTTTGAGCCTGCTAAAGATACACCAAGTTCGGATGAACTCGCTGAACAAATGCGTTGGTTGTTTTTGAACTTGTTTGCTGAAGCCGTTACTCGGGTCGTGAAAAAAGAAGATGAAATTTGGCTTCTTGAGTCAGGTATGCGCAGCGCACTATACAGATGGGTTCGTAAGGCTGAGTGACTGCAAACGTTCACAATGCCGTGTTTCGCCAGCCTGTGAAAATTATCTTTCCAAAATCAGCGTATAAGCAAGACTGAAAGTTGTCCCGCATTCTCTTGTTGGAGGAAGTCATGAAATCAGAACTGATCGTTGAACTTTTCCAGAAATTTGAAGAAGCCTGCTACCTTAACAACGAAATCGAGTGCTGGAGCGCACGGGACTTGCAGGGACTTTTGGGTTACTCAGAATGGCGGAATTTTCTGAACGTGATCGAGAAGGCAAAAACAGCCTGTGTGAATACGGGCATTCCCGTGCCTGACCATTTTGTTGACGCCAACAAAATGGTTCCTTTAGGAAGCGGGGCGGAACGTACCATAGATGATATTGCGCTCACGCGCTATGCCTGTTACCTGATTGCCCAAAACGGCGACCCGTCCAAGAATGAAATTGCTTTTGCGCAAACCTATTTTGCCGTTCAAACCCGTAAACAGGAAATCATTGAACGGCGTCTGCTGGATGTGGATCGCATCACTGCGCGCGACCGATTATCCAGGTCGGAAAAGAAACTGTCAGGAATCATATATGAACGCGGCGTGGATGATAAAGGATTTGCCATTATCCGTTCACGAGGAGATCAGGCTTTGTTCGGCGGCTATTCCACCCTTGAAATGAAAAAGAAACTGGCAATCCCCGAAAACAGACCATTAGCGGATTTCCTGCCAACCCTTACGATCAAAGCAAAGGATTTTGCTACCGAACTTACCAGCCATAATGTTATTGAAAAGGATTTGTCGGGCGAGAATGCCATTTCTAATGAGCATGTTGAAAACAATCGTGCCGTGCGGAAAATATTGCTCGAACGCGGTGTAAAGCCCGAATCCCTGCCGCCCGAAGAAGATGTGCGAAAAGTTCAACGAAAACTTGAAAGCGACGAAAAGAAATTGCTAAAAGACGTGAAAAAGAAAAAATGAACGTCAATAAAATAGCCCTCCATTCTCACTGAGAACGGATGACGGCGTGCGGGTGGAAGTCCTGTTTCGACAGGCTCAACCACCTGCTCAACGCAAGGCTTTGGAGAGGGAGAGGCTGTCCGTGCGGCGGGGATGGTGGTCAACGGATGGGGAGCGGATGAACGGATGACGGCGGGCGAATGGGAGTCCGCTAATGGTCGGGGGAGGCTGTCCACTTCGACACTCCCTGCGGTCGCAGTGCAACGCCTGCGGCGGGTTCTGGGTTTCGGCGGGCGTGTCCGTGTGCGCGGAGGGGAATGCCGTCCACGAATGGGGAAAACGAATAAACGAATGGACGGCGCACAATTCGGGTATTCGTGAAAAATTCGTGGATGGTTTCGGTATGGAATTCGCTTCGGACTGGGCGCGGCTGTCCACTTCGACACTCCCTGCGGTCGCAGTGCAATGCCTGCGGCGGATTCTGAATTTCGGCGGTCAAGTTTGGCTTGGTGGATAGGGATATGGGACCCCGCCCACGAACGTGTACCCGCCAGAAATTGCAATTGAAAATGGCGGCTTTGCGTGTATAATGAAGTTGCCAGTGGACAAAATTCGGCTCCAAGCCGTGAGGTAACCCCACTGCGGTGAAGTTACCCTATATCCCTGGCAAGTCCTCATCGAAGGCCGCTAATGTTAGCGGCCTTTTTTGTGTGTAATAACAGCCGTAGGGGTTTTCGCGTTTGTCATCCAGGTCATGGACAAGGCTGAACTGCGGCCAGAGGAATTCGAGGTAACGGTCTTCGCGGCGTTCGTAAAACCGTTGTAATGACCAGAGATAATAATCCACCGCTTGCAACCCGCCGCTCTGAGGCGGAGTCTCGGCAATGACGTTCAATTCCGCATTACTTTGGATTCTCCATCTGCGGGTAAACCGTTCACGCGCGATTTCAAGCGCAGCGCGTAACGCAGCGGTTCGGTTTTGCGCGCCGCGTTTGGAAAAATGGATTTCATAACCATCGTCTTTGTGCAACAGGTTTTTGAATAGAGAACGTACCATGAAATCGTATAGCTCGTTGGGCTGGTAACGATAATCGCTGTCCCGCTCGCGCCGCTGGACGGCATAATCAGCCACTGCGCTTTTATCGCGAACGGCGGCGAAAAACCGAAATTCCTGTTTACTCAGGTATGTAAAAACCTCACGTCGCACTTCGGGTACGTCATCTTTGGCATGGAAAGCGAAGGCGGTTTTACGCGTCCTTTCCTGCATGGACGGGACTTTCCTGAAATAAGGGTCGGACAGCAATTGACCAACGAGTCTAAAAGTTATAT
>JAMDBC010000087.1 GCA_023484185.1 Chloroflexota bacterium
GATGGTGAAGCAGCGCTCGGCGGGTTCACCGAAGCCAAGAAGGTCGCCGGCTGGGCCGAGGCGCATTACATTGACGTCATGCCGCACAACCCCATCGGCCCGGTCTGCACGGCGGCGACGGTCCACTTCGCGGCGGCGGTCAACAACGTCAATTGGCTTGAAGTCAACCCGCGCTTCAATGAAGCGGGCAACGAGGTGTTCCCGGAGATGGTCAAGCGCAACGGCGCGTTCTACGACCTGCCGACACGCCCCGGCCTCGGCGTGGAGTTTGACGAAGAGGCCGCGCTCAAATACCCGCTCAAGATCCACGAGCACCCGCACCTGCTGCGCCCCGACGGCAGCTACACCAACTGGTAAGACCGATTCGATCGCGCGGCCGATCACCGGCCTGAACTCCAGGGCAAGGGGTCGCATGCCGGGAAATTGCGGAGTCGCAATTTCCCGGCGAAGGCGCGTCGTGTTTCCCGTTCAATACGCTGATCCATTGACGAGAATGCCGAAATGACTGGCGGTGAGCGTTCAAAGACTCTATCATCGGCTTGAATCGGTGGCCGAATCCTTTGAGTCTGGCCGCAAACCGCAGGATGATCCTCTCAAGGATCATGTGGATTGAACAACCTGATTGGCGAAATGGAGAACATCCAACAACACCGCTGATCAATTATCGGCCTGTCAATGGGGGGGACATCAGGAGTGCCTGGATCAGAGAAGAGCGAGAAGCAATATCTGGAAGACGGCCGGGGAAACTACTCGCCGGTCGCGAGGCTCTCGCAAGTTTCCACCGTCTTTATCATGACAAATGGTTGCCCCGAAGCCCGAATTGATGCGGCGGCTCTGGACGTATTATTTAAAGAAAAATATGGTATTCACCTTGTGCATGACTGGAAAACCGCGGATTTAATCATATTCTTCGGTTGCGCCGTCACTCAAGACAAAGAAGATCTCAGCCTGTCCATTATCGATCTATTCGAGGCGAATGAAAAACCAAACGCCCGATTGCTTGTTATCGGTTGCATCACAAAGGTCAGCCTGACAGATTCACGCATGACGATCAATTTTCCGACTTGCTCGTTGATATTGAAAAGCTGTTTGCCTTTGACATTCAAACATGCCACGCGAATACGCCTCACCAACAATTCTGGAAAGTACCGCATGACCTTTTTGGCGCGCGAGCAGGGCTGGATCTCCTCAGTAATTATTGCAAGCGAACATCACAAAATTCTTTTTCGGGATTAATTCGGCCAGTGCACGGACTTGCGACCCAACTGGTTTCATTCTACCGTCGGGTTATAGACAAGGAGACGCTGCTCAGAAACAAGACATATTGCATAAAGGTTTGCACCGGATGCATGGGTAACTGTGTATATTGCTCAGTAAAAATATCGCGAGGACGCGTTAAAAGCAAGCCAATCGATGCTATTGTGCAAGAATTCAGGTCAGGTCTGGCGCAAGGATATAACGATTTTGCCCTATTTGGGACTGACCTGGGTGACTATGGCCGGGATATCGACAAGGACTTGATTGATCTGCTTGAGACTTTGACAAGCCAGGTAGGCCGTTTTCGTTTGCGTTTACGCAATGTGAATCCCCGTTGGTTAATTCCTATGGCGGACCGTTTCGGCAAGTTGCTGGAGACTGGCAAGATTGCTTACTTATTGACACCTGTGGAATCGGCGAGTAATCGTATTCTGGACTTGATGAATCGCGGCTATCATATTGAGGAATTTGTCAATGCCGTTAGTGCCATCAGAAAGAAATGCCCGCAGATCTTTCTGAAGTCGCAGGTGATGGTAGGATTTCCGGGTGAAACTGAAGATGATTTCGCCAAATCTATTGCACTAATGCGCCTGGGATTATTCGATTATTTCGACGTTTACACGTATACCGATCGCCCAAGAACCTTCGCGGCGGGCTTTCCCGATCATTTGGCGAATGATGTATTGAGAAAGCGTTACATTCAATTGCTGCGGTGGAGTTTAATGTATGTACCTATTCGTCGTTTGTTCTACAGACATCGCGACGGATTGCCAGATCGTCAGGCCTGAGAGACTCACAAACAATTCCTGCGCGCACAGGGCACCGCACGATTCGCGTGGGCAATATATTACTGTTTGCCCAGCTTGATCTCGATTGGGGGAGCCTTGTCCAGGTTCGTGACCGAGACACGCGCGGCCAGGTTGCCGGCGATGGCCATGAACTGGCGTGCCGGCTCGCTCTCGGGCTCGGCGATCACGATGGGTTCACCCCGGTCGCCGCCCTCGCGCACCTTGAGCCCGATTGGAATGGCGCCGAGGAACGGCAGGTCGAGGTCTTCGGCGACGCGGCGGCCGCCGCCGGTGTCGAAGATGTCGTGACGCTCGCCACATTTGCCACAGATGAAATACGACATGTTCTCGATGATCCCCAGCACGGGGGTGTTTGTCTGCTGGAACATCGCCAGGCCCTTGCGCGCGTCGTTGAGCGACACGGTCTGCGGAGTGGTGACGATCACCGCGCCGGTCACCTGGACCAGTTGCACCAGCGAAATATGGACATCGCCCGTCCCCGGGGGCATGTCGATGACCAGGTAATCGAGCTCGCCCCAGACCACGTCGCCGAAGAACTGACGCAGCGCGTTGTTGAGCATCGGGCCGCGCCAGATGATGGGCGAGTCGTCGGGAACGAGAATCCCCATCGAGATCATCTTGATGCCGAACTTTTCGATCGGGACCATCTTGTTGTTCTCGACGCGCGGCGGCTGGGCGACGCCCATCATCGTCGGGATGTTGGGGCCGTAGATGTCGGCATCAAGCAGCCCGACGGCGGCGCCGGTTTTGGCCAGCGACAGGGCCAGGTTGAGCGCCACCGTCGATTTTCCCACCCCGCCCTTGCCCGAGGCGACGGCGATGATATTGCGCACGCCGGGGACCAGGTCGCGGTCGGCCAGCGCCCGGCCGGCGACGTTCGAGGAAAAATCGATATCGACGCCCTGGAAACCGGAAAGCGGCCGGAGCGCAGCCTCGACGTCGCGGCCAATCGTCTCGCGCAGCGGGCAGGCCGGCGTCGTGAGCTGGATCTCCAGCTTAACGCGCCCGTCGGTGATCTCGACCTGCTTGATCATCCCCAGCGACACCAGATCGCGGTGGAGTTCGGGGTCGTTGACCGTCCGCAGGACGTCCATAACGGCTTCGCGGGTAAGCGTGTTGTTGGAATGCGGCGACATCTGGGGGATTTCTCTTTCGGGAAGTTGTCCGGCTCGGTTGCCCCCGTCGGCAAGGGGAAAAACCATTTTAGCGGCAATGGCGGAGAGATGCAAGCAAGGGGGTTGGGGTAGGGAGAATAGCAACCAAATCTTAAGCTTCTTTCTGATCGCGGCTTGGTTGCCTTCATGGGCCTAAGCAAAAAACATCTCCGATTTGACGCCAACCTTGAAACGCGCCATCATTTTGTCTGCGTCAAGTGCGGAATGATCCGTGATTTCAACAGCGAGGATCCCGGTGAAAGCCTTGGCGCCCGCCGCCCTTAACGCGATTTCACGTTCATCCACACCTCATCATAAAGCCGCGTGTCTTTGTCCACATCCACCAGGTATTGCATCGTCGCGATCTGCTCGGCGCTCGGGTAAATCGCCGGGTTTTGTCGGTCTTTGGGTTCGATCAGCGGCAGGCTGGCCTTGTTCGGCGTCGCGTAGAGGTTGAAATTGGACAGGTCCGCACCCGCCTTGGGCTCCAGGATGAAGTTGATGAACTGGTGCGCCCCCGCCGCGTTGGGCGCCTTCGACGGCACCACCATCGCGTCCATCCAGATCAGCGTCCCCTCGCGCGGCAGGACGTAAGCGATCGATTTGTCCTCGTCCATCGCCCGCACAACGTCGCCGTTATACGCGATGGCCATCACCGCCTGCCCCGCCACCACTTTGTTCTTGCCCCCCACCCCGCCGTCAAATCCAAGTGCTTTGGGGCTTTTCTTCGCCGCCAGGATCAACTCGCCCGCCTCCCGCAACTCTTCCAGACTCCGGGTGTTGATCGAGTGGCCCTTGTATTTCAGCGCCGCCGCCATCATGTCGCGCATCGAGTCGATCAGCACGAACGGCCCCGGTTGCTTCGCCGCATCGAAAAACACTCCCCAACTCGGCTCCAATGCCGGCACCTTATCCGTGCGCACCATGATC
>JAMDBC010000206.1 GCA_023484185.1 Chloroflexota bacterium
GGGCCTTCCGAATCACTTAATACTATATATTAACAGGACAAAGCAATGAGCTACGAAAGAAAAATGCTCGAGGATTTAAAAATGCCAACTCAAGGAGAAGTTGAGCAGGCATTATTAAAATCATTATTCAATAACACTGGAGTAATTAAAGAGTTTGGTACTGGCGAAAAAATCGTTGAAGAAATTGCAGATGATTTTAGCTTGAACGAAGAACAACGAACAGCGTTTCTTGAAACTGTTTATAAAAAAGAAAACAGAGTAAAAAAATCTTACCTTTGGCATCGTTTATTATTTCGCGCTGCCGACTCTTTGGCAAAAGAAAAATTGGTTTCCCGCCCGACTCAAACAATTCTGCTTACAAATAAAAAAGAATGGATGCTTACAGAAGATGGTTATAACCGGATACTTGAAATATTACACATTCCTTTGACTCAAAAGGAAAACTTGCCAATAAAATCTTATGAGGTTCAAAAAATAGTAAAGAAAATCTATAAACAAGAAAGACCAGAAAACTATAATCCCTTTGAAAACAAAAAAGTTGTAAAAACTACCCGGGAAACTAAACTCCGCAATCGCGCCTTCAAGCAAGCAATTAGAGAAGCATACGATTTTAAATGTGCAGTTTGCGGCATGAAAATTTACTCCCCAAATAACTTGCTATGGGAGGTGGAAGCTGCACATATTGTTCCTCACAGTGCAGATGGAAAAGACGATATTTTGAACGGATTGGCGTTGTGCCGTTTACATCATTGGGCGTTTGATGTCGGTTGGTTTACTTTAGAAGATAACCTTAAAATTCTTACCTCAAGAAAAATCAAAGATTTGCCTGCTGATTTAGGCAAGTTAGGAAATTATGATTTTATGGGGCAATTATTAAAAGAAAACCTAGTGATTTCTTTACCCAAGGAAAGAGATATTTACCCACATCCTAATGCTATTAAATGGCATAGAGAAAATATTTTTTACCACTGATTTTGGAGGAGTATGAAAGATAAAAACGACATTGTTTATTCATTAAACATACAAGACATTCAAACAGTTGCTACTCAAGAAATTGATAGAGAATTAACCGACAATGAAATTGAAAGGGTAATAGATTTGATTGCTGACAGAATTTCTTGGTACGATGCGATAAACGCGGCTATTATTGAATTAATTGTTGAAAATAATAAATAATATATCTCCTTGCTCTCATTATTTGTTGAATTCAACAGCGGTAACTACGATCCCACTAAACCATTTCCTAATTCTTGATTTGTAATTCCAAATCTCAACGGAGCGCAAGTGAAATTCAACAAAATCTGTGTCCTCGGCTTGGGTTATATCGGCCTGCCAACCGCTTCCACATTTGCCACGCATGGCGTCAAAGTCCTCGGCGTGGATATAAATAAAAGCATCGTTGAAACTTTGCAACGCGGCGAAATCCACATCCATGAACCGGGACTGCGCGACACCGTCAAGGCCGCGCTGGCTTCAGGCAACTTCAATGTTTCAACCAAGCCCGAAGAGGCTGATGCCTTTCTTATCGCCGTGCCTACACCTTTCCTCGAAAACCAATTCGGCGAATACAACGGACAGAAATATAAACTGGCTGACATGCGCGCCGTGACCTCCGCTGCCGAAGCCATCGTCCCATTTTTGCGGAAGGGAAATCTGGTCGTGCTCGAATCGACCTCGCCCCCGCGCACAACTCTCGAACTCGTTGCCCCAATCCTCGCTCGTTCCGGACTTGAAGCCGGACGCGACTTCCATTTGGCTTATTCACCCGAACGCGTTCTGCCCGGACAGATTCTGCGTGAGCTGATCGAGAATGCGCGTGTCATCGGCGGTGTGACTCCTGAATCGGCTCAGGCTGGCGCAGATTTATATTCCATCTTCGTCAAAGGCGAGATCGTCAAAACCGATGCGACCACTGCTGAGATGGTCAAGCTGATGGAAAACACTTATCGCGATGTTAACATCGCCATTGCCAACGAGTTCGCACATCTCGCCGATAAATTCGGCGTGGACGTGTGGAAAGCTATCAGCATCGCCAACCGCCACCCGCGCGTAAAAATTCTCAGCCCCGGCCCTGGCGTTGGCGGGCATTGCATCAGCGTAGACCCGTGGTTCTTCGTCGAGACCGCGCCGGAATTGACTCGGCTTATCTACAACTCGCGCCAGGTCAATGATGCGCAACCGCATTTCGTTGTCGAATTGGTCAAACGCGCTTTGGGCGAGCTCAAAGGGAAAAAGGTTGCCGCGCTCGGCCTCGCCTACAAACCAAACGTTGATGATCTGCGTGAAAGCCCGGCCACCAAAGTTGTGCATCTGCTTCAAGAAGAAGGCGCACAAGTCAAAGCATGGGAACCGTTCAAGCCGGGGGCGAATATACCCGGTATTGACATGGCAAAGAATCTTGAGGATGCGCTCAAAGACGCGGAGTTGATCCTGCTGCTCGTGCGGCACACAGATTTCATTTCGCTGAGTCCGCTCAAAGTCCGTGAAATGACGCGGGCGCGCATCGTGGTGGATACGGTTAATGTTTGGCGTCCTGACGAATGGATGATGTTTGATTTCTCTATTACAAGATTGGGAGTTGGAAAGTGAAAGTTCTGTCAGTTTTTGGAACACGCCCCGAGGCCGTCAAGATGGCTCCGGTCGTGCGGCAATTGAGTCAGACGCCGGGGATTGAAGCGCGCGTCTGCGTCACGGCGCAACACCGTCAGATGCTCGATCAGGTCCTGGGATTATTCCAAATCAAGCCGGATTATGATTTGGATCTAATGCGCGAGAATCAATCCTTACCCGAATTGAGCGCTGCAATTTTTACCGGCCTTGACCCGGTGCTGACCGATTTCAAACCTGATTGGGTTTTGGTTCAGGGCGATACGACCACCGTTGCCATCACCGCCCTGCTTTCATATTATCACCGCATCCGCGTCGGGCACGTTGAAGCCGGGTTGCGGACTCACGACAAATGGCAGCCTTTCCCCGAAGAGATCAACCGCCGCGTGGCGGGCGTGGCCGCAGACTTGCACTTCGCGCCGACGGATTGGGCGCGGCAAAATTTGTTGCGTGAAGGTATTGACGATAAGATCATCGCCATGACAGGCAATCCGGTGATCGACGCGTTGCAGTTTGTTTCAAAGCAATCTGAGCCGGAGGAAATTACAGGATTGCTTGGGAAATTGGAAATCGGGAATCGGAAATCGGAAAGGAAGTTAATTCTGGTAACCGCCCACCGCCGTGAAAATTTCGGCCAATCTTTCGAAGATATCTGCCATGCACTTAAAGAGTTGGCTTCACGCGGCGATGTGGAGATCGTTTACCCCGTACATCTCAACCCTAACGTGCAGGAACCCGTCAATCGGATCTTGAAAAACGTGGAGCACATCACACTTTTGCCGCCGCTGGATTATCTGCCGCTTGTACATTTGATGAAACACACCACGTTGATCCTGACCGACTCTGGCGGCATCCAGGAAGAGGCCCCAGCGTTCGGCAAACCGGTTCTGGTTTTACGTGAAGTCACGGAACGCCCGGAGGGAGTCCAGGCGGGGACATTGAAGCTCGTCGGAACAGATACCCGCCGCATCGTCGAGGCAGCAACGCGGCTTTTGGAGGATGAGTCCGCTTACGCGGAAATGTCAAAAGCGTCCAATCCATTTGGCGACGGACACGCCGCGCAAAAGATCGTGCAGGCTCTTTTGGACTTCCAGATTTGAAAAATTCATTCGCCACATTTGGCAAGTGTGCCGCAAGGCATCGGCGCACGGACAAGAATCTGCGCTTCGCACCGGCTCCAGGCGGACACCTCAACCCAAATATTTCTCTCAACTCCGGCAATGACTCGTGCCCCGCGTCCAGCACGACATAATATCAGCCCAGCTGCACCCAACAGCCAAAGCCCATAATGGCTGGACTTCGACCTGCAACGCCGGCATCAGTCTGCCGTGCTAACTCGCGCACTGCCAATACAATGGCTTTGGTCAATTGAGTTCGTTGTCTTCCTGTGCTATCTGGGTTGACGACTCGGCTCATAAAGTTCCATTTTGTTTTTAGGAATATAGAACGCCGCATTATATCGCACGATTTTCCACGTAAGCGGACTCATCCTCCAAAAG
>JAMDBC010000059.1 GCA_023484185.1 Chloroflexota bacterium
CCCGAACAATTGCCCGCCCATTTCAAAGGCTCGGTGCTGGACTTTTTGCTGAGACGCGGCGATCCCCTGACCGTTTCGCGCGCGGCTGTCTCTGCCATCGGCGCGACGGCAGAGGTTGCCAGGCCGCTGGAGATTCAACGCGGCGATGTGTTGTTACATTTTTCATCCCAGTTGTTTGTTACATCCGGCAAGGTGATAGATTGTTCGTTTAGTTATTTCATCCCCGGCTATTTCAATTTTATTGTGAACCGCCGTGTAAACGCCCGTTCATAAAATTCGCCAAAGGAGTATTGTAAGTATGGCTTTACCTGTGAAGGAAATCAAGGAACGTGTGGAAGGATCACGCGAGACGATCATTCAGTTTATGCGTGACATCGTGGCCATCCCCAGTATGGAGGGCCAGCTCAAGAACGTGGGCGAGCGCATCGGCGCGGAGATGACCAAGCTCGGCTTCGACGAAGTCCGCTTCGACAAGATGGGCAACATCCTCGGTCGGATCGGGAATGGAAAACGCGTCATCGTCTACGACTCGCATGTGGATACCGTTGGCGTGGGCGACCCCGCCACCTGGGGCTGGGACCCGTTTAAGGGCAAGGTCGAAGATGGCATTTTGTACGCGCGCGGCGCCTGCGATGAAAAGGGTTCCACACCGGGCATGATCCACGGCCTGGCCATTGCGCGTGACCTGGGTCTGCTCGAAGGGTTCACCGCTTATTACTTCGGCAATATGGAAGAATGGTGCGATGGCATTGCGCCGAACACATTCGTCGAAGTGGACCCGAAGATCAAACCCGATTTTGTTGTGATCGGTGAGCCGACCAAAATGAACGTTTATCGCGGACACAAAGGACGTGTGGAATTGAAGGTTACTTCCACAGGAAAATCCGCGCACGCGGCCTCGCATCATCTCGGCGACAGCGCGCTTTATAAAATGCTCTCAGTCATCTCAGCCATTCGCGATCTGGATGCGCATCTGCATACCGATTCATTTTTAGGCAAGGGCACGGTCATGGTCACGGATGCAAAGATCAGTACCGCGTCCATCAATGCTGTGCCGGATGGCTTCACTATTTTCATTGACCGCCGCGTTACTTTTGGCGAAACCAAGGAAGAGGCCGTTCAGCAAATCCGCGATCTGATCCCCGGTTATTTGCGTGACCAGATCACAGTCGAGGAATTATTCTACGAAGAGCCATCCTATACCGGCTTTGTTTTTCCGGTTGATAAGTATTATCCGGCCTGGGCGCTCGAAGAAAAACATCCCATCGTGCAGGCTGGGCAGGAGACAGTCCGCCAGTTGTGGAATGAGACGCGTCCAACCGGCAAATGGAGTTTTTCGACCAACGCCACGTACTGGGCGGGCAAGGCTCATATCCCATCCATCGGCTTCGGCCCCGGCGATGAAGAGTTCGCTCACACCTCGATGGAACAGATTCCGCTGGACGAAGTGGTTGCCGCCACCGAGTTCTATGCGCTATTCCCGAAATTACTGGCCGAAAAAGCCAAGTGATTTACAGCCAAAGAAGGAAACTTTAGAAGCACCGGAGGTTGTCAATTCGAAAATCGTCTCACAATTGAATAGGAGGTTCGTATGCGTAGTTTTGCTGGTCGTGATATTCTGTCTCTCAAGGATTTCGAACGCAACGAGTTTTTCCATGTGTTCGATGTCGCTCAGAAGGTGATGGAGCCGATTGCGCGCTCGCGTCGCAATGTGGACATGCTCAAAGAGAAGACCCTGGTAACGGCCTTCTATCAGCCGTCTACACGCACGCGGTTGGCACACGAGGCGGCCATGCACCGTTTAGGCGGGCACGTGACTGGTTTTGCCGATGCCAAGATGACGCGGGCCGGGGACTTCTATCAGGAGTCCATCAAGGACACAGTCAAGATGCTGGAGTTCTATGGCGATGTGATCGTCATGCGACATTTCCAGCAGGGAGCGCCGCATGAAGCCGCGAAATGGGCGAGCGTTCCGATCATCAACGGCGGAGATGGCTGGGGCGAGCATCCCACGCAGATATTAACCGATCTGTACACCGTGCTTCGCGAGAAGGGACGAATTGACGGCTTGAAGTGGCTGGCTGTCGGCGATATGCGCATGCGAACCATGCATTCACTGGGTTACGCGTTAACTCAATTCGATTGCCCGATCACTTTTGTCGCCCCCCCTGAAATGAGTCTGACCGATGAGTTCAAGAAGGAACTCAAAGGTTACAGCCTGAACTTCAAAGAGGCCGATCACGTTGAGAAGGCCATTGGCGAAGCGGATGTGATCCTGGTCGAGCCGGTTGTCCAACCCGATTACACCAAATCGCGTGATGAACGAACTGGCGAGTTGAATCTGACGCCAGCCAATTACAAGATCACACGTGAACTATTGGAGAAGAAGGCCAAACCAGATGCCATTTTGCTGCACTCCCTGCCGCGCATGGATGAAATCCCGACCGATGTGGATATCACCCGCTGGTCGCGTTACTGGCAGGAAGCTTTCAATGGCGTTGTCATGCGCATGACTTTGCTGGCGCTTATCCTGGGCGCGATGGAATAGGAGAGATACCATGACCATATATGATGACCTTCGCAAACACTATGGCACGGCCAGCGCCGAACAGAAATTGCTCGTCCTGCGCCGCGAACTTCTCAGACCCATTGTCACCGTCCAGACCTCATCGAAACTTTTGCAGGATATTGGCGATGAGATCCTGGGTTGCCTGCCGGAGGGCATTGAACCTCAAGAATTCAAGAATACCCTCCAATGGCTTTCGGACGCGGCCCGTGATCTTCAGGATGTTTTGGACGGCCTGACCCTTGACCGGTCCCAAGTGCAGGAACAGCACGGTTCAGAATAAACCTAGTCTTCTGGTCGGGTTATCGGCTAGGCTGGTAGTTAACGGAAGGTTAGCCGATAAGGAGACTGCATGACAACAATCAAAAACTTTGAAGACCTGCAAGCCTGGCAAAAAGCGCGAGAGTTGGCGACCAATATCTATGAGCTGACACGAAAAGAAAAATTTTCCCGCGATTATGGCCTGCGCGATCAAATTCAGCGAGCCGCCGGATCGGTAATGCACAATATCGCGGAAGGATTTGAATCTGGATCTGATCCCGAATTCGCTCGTTTCCTGAAAATGGCCCGTCGCTCTGCCGGTGAAGTGCAATCTGAATTGTATCTTGCCGTTGATTGCCAGTACATTACTCAAGATGAGCTACAGAAAGGATATGCTACTTGCAGTAGATGCTAAAAAGCTTATAAACGGAATGATATCGTATCTACGAAAATCCGACTAAAAGACAAGAAGACAAGGAGACTAATTTATGCAAACCAATTTTCGCGGCCGCGATCTGGTCGGCGATCTCGACTTCACCAAAGAGGAAGTCGAAACCGTTCTGGAAGTAGCTTGGGATCTCAAGCGCAAGCGCGCCCTCGGCGAACCGCATCCGTATCTGCGGGATAAAGCGCTGGCGATGCTGTTCTTCTTCTCATCCACGCGCACGCGCGGATCGTTCGAGGCTGGCATGGCTCAACTCGGCGGGCATGGCGCGTTCATTGACTCGAACACCACGCAGATCTCGCATGGCGATACCCCGGTTGAGATCGGCGAAATCTTTGGCCGCTACTTCGATGGCATTGCCATTCGTCACTGCGACTATGGCGATGGCAATAAATATTTGAACGCGGTGGCCAAGTCCAGCCGCGCGCCAGTTCTCAACATGCAATGCGACATTTATCATCCCTTCCAATGCCTGGCTGATCTGATGACCATTCAGGAGAAGAAGGGCAAGGATTTACGCAAGAAGAAAATCGTTGTTTCGTGGGCGTATGCGGCTTCGTATCTCAAACCGATTTCCGTGCCCCAATCCTTGATCCTGCAAATGCCGCGTTTTGGCATGGATGTGACTCTCGCATATCCGCCGGAATTTTCGCTCATGCCCGATATCGTCGCGCAGGCCAAGGAACAGGCAAAGATCGCCGGAACGAAATTCGAGATCATTGACAGCAAAGACGGCATGACCGAGGCCTGCAAGGATGCGGATGTGATCTACGCCAAGTCCTGGGGTCCGCTCCTGACCACGAACGATAAAGTCGAAGGCAAGAAGCTTCAGGATATGTACAAGAATTGGCTCATGGACGCCGCCAGCTCGC
>JAMDBC010000071.1 GCA_023484185.1 Chloroflexota bacterium
CTGGAGCCCGTCCGCCGCGCCCAACCTGACCTCTGGCGTGGCCAGCCGCCTACTAGTCTGGGGAGAAGCAGGGTTTATCGAAATCATACGCAACGGCGAAAAACATGGAAGGAGAATCAATCCAAACTACATGCCATGGAAATCCTACCGTCACATGGCCGATGATGAACTACGCGCGGTTTACATGTACTTGATGTCTCTGCCACCCAAAAACTTTGGCAATAGATAGCGAATCAGGGGGTTGTCTAAAAAGGGGAGCAACATTGGGCAAGAATAGGCAGGAGACGACAAGCGATAAGAAACTCCATCATCGCAGCAAATACTTTCCGCGCCGCTGCCTTCATCGTCTTGCCCCGGGAATGGTTATCGTGTGGAAGTCAGGTTTATTCCTGCCGCCGATCCGCATAAATCCAATGTTTTCCCGGAGCGCTTTTTCGATCTGCCGCGATGAATAGATCTTCTGGGTGTAGGCATACACGATCACTTTCAACATCATCCTCGGATGATAACTGCTGGTCCCGCCTCCTTATGTATTTTGCCAGCGGCGGCTCGTTGCCCAATTCGCCCACTACTCGGTTGACCACCCGCACCAAATGCTGTTCGGGTATCAATTCTTCCAGACTCTGTGCCAAAGACTGAACCGATGGTCTGAACGCAATATTCCCATTTGATGATTTCTTCAGGCATTATTACTCCTTGTAATGTTATGGAAATGCCAGGCTACTTTTAACAGCGGCCACTACACGAGCATTTTTGTGACTGTTTCACATGAAACTTTATTGGTATCTTCTCAAAAAGAAGGGGGAAGTGGGGGTGTTTTGGGCGGGCCTTGCCCGCCCAAAACACCCCCACACCCGCTTTATCGAAAAGATACCTTTATTGTTTGTCTGTGATGCGGACGAACAGAATATAGGAATAGACTACAGGAATCAAGGCAGCTCCCATGATAAGGGTCATCATCAGCCAGAAACCATTTTCTCCCAGAAGCAAACTGAACATGCTGAGAATCCCGGCACCGATGAACAATTTGCTGCCAAGTTTATGCGTCTCATCCCATACGGTTTCGTTGGCAAGGGTCCACGGCGTGCGGATACCGATAAAGTAGTTACGTTTGGCCTTGGACATCATGACTCCTGCAAATACGAAGATCAAACCTAATCCAGGGATCATCGCCAGTGAAATGCGGAAGGTATGGCCCAGATTGTAAACCAGCGTCAAAATATGCATGTATAACATGAAGGCTACGGCCAACACGATAAAGGCATTGAACGTATCCCGGAACTTCGCGATATTCTCTTTGAGCGGATCAATGGATGGAATGGCTAAAAATAGCAACGCCATACCGATGGTAATGAGCGGCATCAATGCCACGCCCCAGAAACGGGACATATATCCATTGACTTGATCGTTTGCATTCCAGTGCGACGCTACTTGTTCCGGCAGATGTGGATAGACCGCTATACTAATGGCAATGCCGATCAGGATCAATATTGTTATAACTGTAATTGAGAGTTTGGTAGACATAATATGTTCCTTTTACGGTTTCACGTGAAACCGGCTACTTGTCTTTTGGTGCGTTGTTCTGCGCCAAAGAAATCATGCCGCTTAGCCCGCCGAGATTCATCGTGTCCACCGCGGACGATGGCACAATGACCAGTGCGCCCTTCTCCTTCAAGCCCTCGAACAGCATATTCATGGCGCGTAGATGCAAAGCGGTCGGGTTATTGACGTAAGCTTTGGACGCCTCGGCAAACGATGCCGCGATCTGTTGCTCTGACTGACCGAGGATGACGCGCGCCTGACGTTCGCGTTCGGCCTGCGCCTGGCGCGACATGGCATCTTCCAGGTCCTGTGGAATGACAATATCACGAATCTCTACCGACTGGACCGTGACGCCCCAAGGTGTAGTTCGTTCATCGATGATGCGTTGAAGCTCCTCGTCGATTGCGGAGCGGCCCACGAGAATATCGGCCAGCATCATGCGTCCAATGATGTCACGTAGAGCGGTTTGGGCGGCCCACGAAATCGCGGCCTTGTAATCTTCGACCTCCAGCGCCGCCTTTTCGGCATCCCAAACGACCCAGAACAACACGGCGTCAACATCCACAGGAACCGTGTCTTTTGTCAGTGTTTTTTCCGCCGAGAATGGCGTCACCATCACGCGTCCATCGATCCAGGTTGTGACCGCATCAAAAATCGGAACGATCCAGAACAAGCCTGGGCCGCGCAGTCCGTGAAATTTGCCTAATCGCAGGACAACTGCCTTTTCCCATTGCGAAGCCACTTTGAGCGCAAAAAGAATGTAGACGCCAATCAGCATCCAGCTCAAAACCCAGGCGCCGATCAGTGCATCATTCACGTGCCCGTCCATAAAAATCGTACCTACTGCAGAAACGATCAGGAATAAGCCGAATAACGCACCGGCGATTGTGGAGATATGTTGGTCGGCCTGTTTGGCCTTTTTTCGATCAAGCACACTTTGAATAAGATTTGTTTTCATTGCATTCTCCTTTATGGGTTATTCAGTATCCTTATCCTGCGCTTCTTTCCAGGATTTCAATTGGTCGCCGACCATTTGGTTTATTTCTCGCCCTGAGAATCCCAGCCGCGTTGCCTCGCTGATGTAGCGCCGGGCTAGCGCTTCGAGCGATTCGCGACGCAAACGTTCGCTCACTTCCGGCGGCGGGATCTCTGTGATGTATGTGCCGCGTCCTTGTTGCGTGGAAATAATGCGGGCTTCATCCAATAAACGGTAGGCACGTGCCACGGTGTTGAAGTTGACGCGTAACTCCTCGGCCAGCGCACGAACCGTCGGTAATTGGTCACCCGGTTTCAGGGTCCCTGAAACGATGTGTTGTTGTATCTGTTCCACGATTTGCATGTAGATTGGCAGTCCGGAGTGGAAATCAAGATGAAGGGTGATTTGATGTTTATCAGCCATAATTGTATTATTGTATCATTGTAATAATTGTATGCAAGTCAATCTTTTTGTCAAGAGGTGAATAGCTTTCCGCTGCACGCGTGTCAATCCTGCCTTATTGGGCGTGGTAGAATCCAGCCGCAACTATATCAAGGAGATGGATTATGGAACAGAAGACTGGTACCTGGACTGAGAAAAAAGGCCTGGCTCAAATGCTTAAAGGCGGCGTCATCATGGATGTGGTGAACGCCGAGCACGCCAAGATTGCTGAAGACGCCGGTGCGTGTGCGGTGATGGCGCTCGAGCGCGTCCCCGCTGACATTCGCGCGGACGGCGGTGTGGCGCGCATGTCTGACCCCGATATGATCCTCAAGATCATGGACACGGTCAGCATTCCGGTGATGGCGAAATGCCGCATCGGTCATTTCGTTGAAGCGCAAATTCTTGAAGCCGTTGGCGTGGATTACATTGATGAATCCGAAGTGCTGACGCCCGCCGACGAGACCAACCACATTCTGAAGCACAACTTCAAAGTGCCGTTCGTGTGCGGATGCCGCAACCTGGGCGAAGCTCTGCGACGCGTCGGCGAAGGCGCGGCCATGATCCGCACCAAGGGCGAGGCCGGAACCGGTGACGTGGTTGAAGCGGTTCGCCACGCGCGCACCGTGCTGGGCGATATTCGTCATCTGACCACCATGGCTGATGACGAATTGATGCGCTACTCCAAGGAAATTGGCGCGCCGTATGATTTGGTCAAAGATACCAAGCAACTCGGACGAATGCCGGTGGTGAATTTTGCGGCAGGCGGCATTGCGACTCCCGCCGACGCGGCTCTGATGATGCAACTTGGCGTGGATGGCGTTTTTGTTGGCTCTGGCATTTTCAAGAGCGGCGACCCAGCTCGTCGCGCCGCGGCCATTGTTAAAGCGGTGACGCATTATCAAGACGCATCCATCCTCGCAGAAGTCAGCAAGAATCTCGGCGAACCAATGGTCGGACGCAACGTTTCACAGATGCCCGAAGCCGAAAAGATCGCGGGACGAGGTTGGTAAATTTTTTAGCTGTTAGCGGTTGGCTTTTAGCTCTTAGATTGAGCCTTTGCTAATCGCTAATGGCTAATTGCTGATAGCTAATTATGAAAATAGGTGTTCTTGCTTTACAGGGTGATTTCGCTGAACACATCGTCATGCTCA
>JAMDBC010000197.1 GCA_023484185.1 Chloroflexota bacterium
AAACGGCTGGAAAGGACAAATCATTGTGCTGGAAAATACAGGCCGTTCTTCTATACCAAAAGGACTTGTACACCCAACTCACGGATGGATTGAATAATATCCGACGGCGCATTTGTATCTGTAATCAATATGTGAATCGAATTCATCGCCCTGATGGGAACAAAACCGACTCGACCAATCTTGCTGCTATCCGTCACTAGAATAACCTGACGGGAATGTTCAACCATCTTTCGATCCACTTCGGCCATCAGAATGCTCGCGGTGGTCGCGCCACTGCCAAACGTTACCCCATCCGCGCCGAGGAAAACTTTATCGGCCGTCAATTCCTGTAGCTGCGCCAACGTTTGCGGCCCGACTGTCGCCTGATAATCCGGGAGATAAAGCCCGCCAAGGATGGTTAGATTCGGCGAAGGCCAAGTCAGCACTTCCTGAGCGATCGGCTGGGAATTGGTCACCAGGGTGATCATGCTGCTATTCCGCAGGGCTGATGGAACATGCCGGACGACTTGTAAAGTAGTGGTACCTGAATCCAGCAGGACTATATCCTTGGGTCTAATCAGCTCAGCCGCCACCTTACCGATCCGCTCCTTGGCTTTGATGTGCAGTTCCTTCTTTTCGGCGAAAGAATCCGTCCGCGAACTTCCGGGAATCGGAATGGCGCCTCCATGGATGCGCTTCAAACGACCGCCTTGCTCCAGCAATGTCAAGTCGCGGCGTATTGAGGTTTCAGTTACCTTGAACTGAATCACCAGATCCGAGACAAGGACCTTGCCGTTTTCCAATACCATTTGCCCGATCTGCGATCTTCGTTCAGCAGCACTTAAATCTTCCATGGCATCATCTCCACTTACTAAGCTTTAACTTCTGCCCATTTTACACGACGTATTGAACGTCTTCTGTGTTGATTTCAACAGGTTCGGAGAGAGGGGTCAGATCTCGAAAACATCCAGCCCCTGCATTTGAGCATAGGTCTTAATCTGACCCGACAAATGTCCATAGGCAAGCGCCATGTGATGCGGCGAACCGGCCATGCACCAGGCATCACACCATTCGCGGATGGGAAGACTTTTGGGTTTGAACAGCATTTGCGGCGCGGCGACAGGACGCGGCTTGATCGCAATCGATTCGCCTTCGGCGATATTGAGCCGCCACCGCCCGCCCACGTTGACAAGAGCGAGATTGGTCACCGGCCCCGGAGCGTACGCGTATTCAAAACCGGCGCCGAATCCGTTTGCGCCCTGATAATAGATGCTGTGCTTGACGGCAACGTCCGAAGGTTTCGCGGCCATCGCCGGGTTGCCATGTCCATCGTGCGATAAGATCATCGCATCCCGCTTGAAGTCTATGACGTAGTTTTCGAGGAAAGTAGCCTGATCGGCGAGTTCCTGAAGGATGAGCATCGCAGTCACAGTGGTGACATCCGCTTCGGTCGAGCAGGGAAAGCCGATCTCGCATAGACGACCGGTTCCGTATGACGGAATGATCCCAACTCGCGGGTCGGTCAACCAGATTTGATCGAACGAGGCCATTGCATCAAATTTGCCATCACGAGTGACCTTTTCCAGTGCTAACGCAAGACGACATGAACGTTCGAATTGCGCCGCATCCATCTCAACCTTATAGCGGCCGCTCTCCTTCTTGACCAGCGCCTTGACTTCGGCATCGGGGAGTTCGCCCATCGCGACCGAGACTTTTTCCGGTTCGACGGGCCAACAGATGGGGCCCACAAATTGACGCAGGCTGAGTTGATCGATCATCAGGTCGGTCATGCCTTCGAAGGCATGACCCACAATAGCAATGCGCGCAGTCTTCATTCGGCGTATCACGCCCGCCGCGGCGATGTATTCCGCAAGTTTCTTATGGCCTTCTGGATCGTCCGTCATCGAGGTGACCATCCAGAACGGCCGTCCCATGCGAAGCAGGCCGGAGGTCATTTCCGGCACGCCCGCCATACCGGAGTTGAGCATGATCAAATCAAAATCAGCATCCTCTGGCAGAAATTCGATTCCCTGCGTATTCCACACTAAAACCGGCGCGGTGGTATTCAGGAAACAGCGCGCAGGCACCGCGCCTTTTGTGTAAGCCACTTCCACAGCTACGATCAGATCCACGCCCGCGGCGTTGAACATCTGCGCGGCGGCCTCCGCCTGGTGTTCCTCCTCCACCAGCGGCGGACACATCGTCTTGGCATATTTGCCGATGATGCCGCCGATCTTATCTGCCACTTTCTGGGCCATCGGGCGGACATGCGCAGTTTTGTTGTAATCGTCTTCGAGCAGAGCCATTACAAGAACGCCGACTTTCGGTTTCATTGCCATTTCAACCTTCCCTTCAATCATTGGGGTATGCAGATATCAGCACATCTATATCTCTGTGGAATAGCCGTGCTTAAAGTAGTCAAAGAGTCGTTGATCCAATCCGCAATATAGCCGATAGGATTCAGAATAAACCTTCGCATCGTCGTTTGGCTGGATTTTTTCCTTCACCACGATCATCGAACTACAGCCTTCTTCGATGGATGAAAATACGCCGCTGGCGACGCCTGCCAGAATTGCATCGCCCAACAAGGCTGTCTCCTCGTTTGCCAGAGTCACAACCGGAAGATTGCATACATTAGCCTTGATCTGATTCCATAAAGCGCTGCGCGCGCCGCCGCCCGTCGAGCGGATTTCGTGAATGGCAATTCCCGTGCGTTCGATGGAATCAAGATTACGGCGTAAAAGAAACGCCACGCCTTCCAGCAATGCGCGCACGAAATGTCCGCGCGTGTGGCTCAGTGTAAAACCGGTAAAGGAGCCGCGCGCAAATTGATTCGGTTCGGGACTGAACGCTCCCATCAAATGAGGCAGCATGACGAGCCCGTCTGAACCGGCAGGCGCTGATTCGGCCAATTGCGTCAAGCGATCATAAGCATCCACATGATCTGCCTCGGCCTGCTTAATTTCATCCTGAAAGAAAGCGTCGCGGAACCATTTGAATGCCATGCCCGCCGTTGGGCCAACCAGAACAAAGAGATAATATCCGGGCGCGCTATGATAATAAACGGGCACGGTTTCGGACTTGTCAATCATTGGATCGGCGATGGTCGCTTGAATCGCTAACGCCGCGCCCGTTGATTCTGATACCATTCCGGGTTTGAAATTCCCAGCGCCGATGGCGCCAACAGCTTGATCCATGCCGCCGGTCACGACGCAGGTCTTAACGGATAAACCCAGCAGTTGCGCGGCCTCCGCCGAAATGGTACCAACCATCGTTCCCGGTTGAACGATCTCGGGCAGTTGATCCATCCGAATCCCAATCGTATCCTGAACGTCCTTCCACCAGCAGTTATTGATCAAGTCATAATTTAAAGTGGTGCAGGATATTGAACCATCGGTGACAACCCTGCCAGTCAAACGATAGATCAGAAAATCCTGAACCAAAACGAATTTGGCGGCGCGAGCAAAGACTTCGGGTTCGTTCTCGCGGATCCATAAGATTTTGCACGCCGACCAGGTCGGAACGATTTCCGGGATGCCGGTGCGGGAATAGGCGACTTTTCCAAACCGCTCTGCGAGGAAGGCGGCTTGCTCAGACGCGCGGTTATCAAGCCAGACCAGCGCGGGATAAATGACCTTCCCATCCGAGTCAAGCGTGATAGTCGTTTCGCCCTGACTGGAAACTGCCACCGCTTTTATATCTGTGGATTTCACGCCGGATTTTTCAAGCGCTTCACGGACTGTCTTAACGCAAGCCTGCCAATATACTTCGGGATCAAGCTGCGCACGATCGGCAGCGGGAGTCTCGAGCTGATATTCCTCATGCCCCAATGATTGAAGGGAAGGTTGAAAAGCGAACAGCCCGGCTTTGACCGAAGTTGTTCCGGCGTCTATCGCAAGCAGATATTGCATTTCAATCCAGTTTATATTTGGCGGCAACCTTATCGGGTGCCTGGAAATCCTTGACGACTTCCTTCAATGCATCCAGCAGGCGACCAGGGTCCTTCGACTGAATCACATTCCGTCCAAAGACAATCCCTCGCGCTCCAGCCTCGACCGCATCTGCCGCGAGTTTCAAGGCATCGCTTTCCTTTGGGAATTTCTTTGCGCCCAATGCCAGC
>JAMDBC010000163.1 GCA_023484185.1 Chloroflexota bacterium
CCTGCGGTATTTCCACGTCGCCATCCAGGCCTCGGCGGGCGGGCGAATCATCAGCCGCGCCAATGTCAAAGCCACGCGCAAGGATGTGCTGGCAAAATGTTACGGCGGCGATATTTCGCGCAAGAAAAAACTGCTCGAAAAACAGAAGCGCGGCAAGAAACGCCTCAAGATGGTTGGCAACGTGGAAATACCGCAGGAGGCGTTCATGGCTGTGTTGAAATTGGAAGAGGAATGATTGTTACGCATTACAGATTACGAATCACGTATTCCGTAATGCGTGATACGTAAATATGACCCAATTCTTGAAAGATTCCAAACGTTGGCTTCCCGGCGCGCTGGTCAGCATCCTGCTAATCGCCGCCATCTTATATTTTGTCGACATCCCGAAGATGATCGCCGCCATCCGCGCGGCTGACTATCGCTTCATTGCGATTGGTCTGATATTGGCTTTCGTATGGCTGTGGGTGCGCGGCATCGTCTGGCGTACGTTGCTGCGCGACCGCGCCTCCTTCCGTGACGTGTTCAATTCGTTGAACGAAGGTTATCTTCTCAATAACTTCCTGCCCTTCCGCCTCGGCGAGATCGGGCGCGCATTTTTACTCAGCCGCAAGTCCGGCTTACAGTTTGCGGAAATTTTGCCAACCATCATCATCGAACGTTCGATGGACCTGGCCTTCACTGCCGCGATCTTCATCGGCGCGATTCCGTTCGTGGTCGGCGCGCAAGGCGCGGATCGCATTGCCATTATTTTGGGCGTTGTGGTTTTAACCGGGTTGATTTTTCTTTACATCCTTGCCCGTAACGACGCCTGGGCGCTGGATGTCTTCCATAAGTTCAGCGCGCGCTGGCCCACCATCCAGCGCTTTGGCGGCAGTCTGCTTGAATCATTTTTGATTGGCCTGGCTGTGTTGACCGACGGCTGGCTCTTCGCGCGCTTCCTGTTTTGGATGACGATCAACTGGGGCATCGCCATCATTTCATATTATCTGACCATTCGAGCCTTTTTTCCACAAGCTCAATTGGTTTGGGGGATGTTCGGACTCGGCGCGGCCGCCTTCGGCGGGGCGGTTCCCTCACTGCCCGGCGCGGTCGGGACCTTTGAGGGCGCGTTCGGCGGAGCCTTAACCCTGCTGACGCATGACCAGTCCACCTCGCTGGCTGTCGCCTTGACCTCGCGCTTTATCAATTATTTGACCAGCCTGACCCTCGGCGGGTACGCGTTCTCGCGCGAAGGGCAGACTCTTTCCGGCATGTATCAGCAATTGATGAATCTCCGTACCAGGGAGAAAACCGCTGACGGTGATTAAAGGATGGCGTTTTTCCGGTTGTTTATCCTGTATGACGTCAATAATGGATAAGAAAAAACACCGCGGAGACGCGGAGCCCGCAGAGATTTTCATGGGTTTTCTCCGCGTTCTCTGCACCTTGGCGGTGAAAAAGAGGGGATTTTTGGCGCAAAAAGGTTATCCATTATTCGCGTTGTGTAAATCTTTACCGGTGGTTTTTTGAATGAAGCTAACATGATCCCTCTTTACGATACAGTTCGTTCCCGACGATTCCCGGTAGTCAACCTGGCTTTGATCGCCTTGAATATTCTGGCTTTTCTATATGAAGTCCAACTTGGAGGCGCAGGGCTGGAACGATTCATCCGCACCTGGGCGCTGGTTCCGAGCCGTCTGCTCGTCCACCCACAGGCAGCCTGGGTGACGATTTTTACCAGCATGTTCCTGCATGGAGGCTGGTTCCACGTTTTGAGCAACATGTGGTTCCTGTTCATTTTTGGCGACAACATCGAAGATCGTATGGGCCCGGCGCGTTATTTGATCTTTTATTTATTGAGCGGAGCGGCCGCGGCGCTGATGCAGGTCTATATTTTGCAGACCAGCAGTCAGCCGATGATCGGCGCAAGCGGCGCGATTGCCGGTGTGTTGGGCGCATACCTGGTTTCTTTCCCACGCGCCCGAGTGGCCAGTCTTGTCCCGATCTTTTTTATTTTTACGCTCATTGAAATTCCCGCCGCGATTTTTCTGTTATTCTGGTTCGTCTCTCAATTGTTCTCGGGCTGGCTCTCACTGCAGGGCGCAAGCGGAAGCGGCATTGCGTGGTGGGCACACGTCGGCGGTTTTGTGTTCGGTTTGGCATCCGTCAATGTGTTCGCGCCGCGACACAGGTATTATTCCTAAGCAATCAGGATTGGAGAAAGCATGTCTCGTAATTATCTTGTCACAGGCGGAGCCGGGTTTATCGGCTCGAACTATGTCCATCGTTTGCTGAAGCGCGGCGAAAAGGTCACGATCTACGATAATTTTTCGCGCGCTGGGGCGCCGCGAAATCTGGAATGGTTGAAACAGACTTACGGCGGGAATTCTTTTAGCGTGATCGTTGGGGACGTGCGCGAGGCGGCCAAAATAACGGAAGCCGCTTCCGGGTCCGATGTGATCGTGCATCTGGCCGGACAGGTGGCGGTGACCACGTCCGTCACCGATCCGCGCGATGATTTTGAATCCAACGCGCTGGGCACGTTCAATGTGTTGGAAGCCGCGCGGGCTTCGGGACGTAATCCAATCGTGACGTATGCGTCCACGAATAAAGTCTACGGCGGCATGGAGACTGTGGAGATCACGGAAGACGCCACGCGCTGGCGTTACACTGATCTGGCGAACGGTTGTCCTGAAACCCAGCCTTTGGATTTTCATTCGCCGTATGGATGCAGTAAGGGCACGGGCGATCAATATGTGCGTGATTACGCGCGTATCTATGGCCTGCGCTCTGTTGTTTTTCGTCAGAGTTGCATTTATGGCCCGCGTCAGTTCGGCATTGAAGATCAGGGCTGGGTGGCGTGGTTCGTCATCGCGGCGGTGACCGGGCAACCGATCACGATCTATGGCGACGGCAAGCAGGTGCGGGATGTTTTGCACGTGGACGATTTGCTGAACGGATATGATGCGGCGATTGATAATATTGATGTGACTGCCGGGCAGGTTTTCAACATGGGCGGCGGCCCGCAGAATGTTCTTTCCGTGTGGGCCGAGTTTGGGCCGATGCTGGAAAGACTGGTCGGACATAAAATTGAAATTGACCGCGGCGACTGGCGCCCCGGCGACCAGCGCGTGTTCTACGCAGATATTTCGAAGGCAAAAAAAGAATTGGGATGGATTCCGAAGATCGGCGTGGAGCAGGGAATCAAGATGTTGTTCGATTGGGTGAAGGCCAATAAGAATCTACTCTAAACAAAATGTAACTGCCGGGAGTCAGGCGGTTTATTTGCCATTGCTTCTCGAAGACCCGCAATGACATTCCTTTAATTTGTTTTTTTGTGTCCTTTCAATAAAGCGGGGTGTGGGGTGTTTTGGGAAAGGATTGTCGAAATCGGTTCGTCAATCGGCGGCAATGGATTGCGCCGGACGGCCTGGCCGAAAGCTTCCAAAAGTTTTTCGTGAACTTTGATGGCACGCCTTGAAAGATGGTTCATTGGGAGTCGCCGTGATTTTGTACACGGATGCCACGGATTTCACGGAGTCTCACGGAAAAAGCAATAAAAAATCCGTATTTTTCCGTGCGCGTAGCGGATCCGTGTAATCCGTGTCCAAAAGACTTTAATCGCGGCGATTCCCAGAGAGCGCCTGGACAGATTGGGCATGTGTTCAATTGTATGCGGGATATAATTGACGACAAGGAGATATTGATCATGAATAAGGATTTCCCTGGAAATCGTTGGCTGACGGCCTTCGTGTCGTTCGTTATTCTGTTCAATGCCTCTGCCTGCTCCGCATCAAGTCAAAATACAACTCATGCCTCAACAGCAACAGCAGGCGCAATCGCCACAAAAGTTCCGGCCACCCAAACCCCCACGCCCGAGCCCACGGCCACGCCCACCGAAACCCCCACGCCGGAAATTGCCCTGCCTGCCGATCTAAAAATAACCACAAAATTTGAATTGAGTAAGATGGCTCAACTCCCCGAAATTACCACAGACCAGGCGGTGTCCCCCGAGTTTGATGCGTATCTCACCCAGCAGGAAAACGCAGGAAAACTCGGAGATTTTTCACAATATGTCGAACCTATGAGTCCCAAATGGGGCGATCCTGGCAGCGATTTCGAATCCAAAACACGCCCGATTTATCTTATAAATGTCTCGACGGAAAAAGAAGGAGCATATTCACTTACCAACACAAGGCCTTTTTACAACGAAATATATTTTAAGACCAAATTAAACGGCCAAGATTACCTGCTTTGGGTACAGAGATGGAAAAATCCAGACGGATCGACAAGCAGAGTAAAGTACATGTATCCTTTCGAAAAGATTTACGACTCCAGAATTCAGGGTTGGGCGAGCAAGGAATTTGGACTTGTTCCTGGCAAAGAGGATTCGCTCCGTTTCTTGTCACCAGTCCTTTATCCGGATAATGTTAACTTTGCTACTCTTTATGCTTATGACAAAAATTATTACGACTCTTACTGGAAAGAGCATGGGGCAGACATGATCAAATTTGCCCAGGATTTAGCTAAAAACGATCCGACAAATATACCTCAAACCTTTCCACAATTTATTTGGTCGCCAGGTGCAGCGCCCGTAACCGGCGCTTATTGACATACCCGTTTTGTTATATACTTAAAGAGTGAGAATTAGATTTAAAAATGAGGCTGCGTTAATTGTTCTTTTTTTGATAGTCTTTTCTGTATTTAAGTTTGTATACCCAAGTGGTCTTCTTGCACAAGGTAATTGTTATTCGGTTCCTAGTTGCAGCAGTTGTAATGTAAAGCCATGGGTTAGTTGCGGCCAAGGGTACGAACCAAAGGTTAGTTGTTCGTCTAATCCTGACGGTAGTGGAGATTGTTGTACCGTATGCGCTCCCGGCGGGAGCGCCTGTTTCCCTGCCGGCACCAAGATTAACATGAGTACTGGGGGTCGGAAGAATATTGAGGATGTGAAGATAGGTGACAGCGTACAGGGGATAAATGATAGGGGAGGAAAAACAGTAGGCACGGTTACTGCTACTCAACAACCGATTTCGAACAATCTTTGTACTATCAAATATACAAACGGAGAGGACCTTCAAGTAACCAATTCACACCCCCTTTATACTCAAAACGGCTGGAAAGCAATTGACCCAGCGGCAGCGGCGCTTGAAGACCCCGGCGTTCCTGTAACGAAACTGCTTGTAGGCGATCTTATGAAGAATGTAAACGGCACTTGGCCGCAAATTGCCGGGATATCTTGTCAAACCGGAACATTCCAAACCTATAATTTTACAGTTGACAATACACACGACTACTTTGCAGGGGGATTTTTGGCACACAACAAAGGCGGCCAGAGATGCAACTCTATAACTGCAACAAAATACACTCTGGGCGGACAGCCCGTGGCGCTTTACTGGACCAACACTAAAACCGGTGATACCACAGACTATGTCACGCAATACAGTAATCCGGCTGTCTGGCAGGACTCCGGGTGTTCAGGCGCAAATTGCCAATATGGGGATGTTGTCATGTGGGCGGGAAACTATACCATGACCACTTCCGTGCCGTCCGGCTATAACGTTTCCTTTTTACGCCTTCACTAATTTAAACACCGGTCTTGATTCGCCTGTTACTAGCTCGCGATGATTCTTCAAAACTTGGCCTGGGCCAAAGGCCGAAAGAGCCTTGAGTTGCTCTGCGTTCAACGCGCCTAGCTGACAGGATCTCCAACGTCACTGCCAAGTAGAAGCAACCGCTTTCTGATCCGTAAACGAATAACTCTGAAGCCAGGACTTCGCAGTTAATCGCAAGTTCTAAAACAACTACGCGGCAATTGGCACAAAGATACTTGGCATGAGCGTCTTCGCAGTGGCTCTGATGCGCGCAAAGACAATCGGCTTGCCTTCGCTCCCATATTTATCCAGCAAGTCCAGATTTAACTGGCGGACTTCGGGATCATCCTCCGGCAAAAGGACCAACTCGAATTTCTCTGGAAGGACATCCAGCATTTTGGGATTGTTCAGAATGTATTTGATGATTTGACCGGTCAGGCGCGTATTGCGCTCGGCAACTTCCCCTTTTACTTTTGTCTTAGCCATTCTTCGTACCTCCTGCGAAACTCAAATCGCTTTTTAACCAGATCATCCATTGCCAATGTCAATGCTTCGTTGTAATCCTGCGCAGGCATTCTGGTTTTCTCTTCTTTCCTGTGCGGATGGAGAACGTCGCGGTGGAAATATCCATGCGCCGTGTCGTACCTGACGACAGGAATCCACTCGCCATCTTCGACAAACTGACATTCCAACTGCACCACAAAGCGGACGACTTGGCCTCGCTCGGTTTCGAACATCACGCGCAAGGCATTACCATCATCCAGAAGGCGGCGAAATTCGGCCATGCGCATAAGACAATTGTACAACCAAAAAGGAGTTTTTCGTGAACTTTGAGCGCGCGTTTGGAAGAATTAGCTGGCATTTTACGTTTTAAGCATCACGTAGTACGTAAAACGTAATGCATAACTCCTGAAATTATGCTTTTGCTTTTAACTGAAACACCGGCCTCGACTCGCCCGTCACAAGTCCGCGATGATTCTTCAAAATTTTGTTTGGGCCAAAGGCCGAAAGCGCTTTGAGTTGCCCTTCGTTCAACGCACCAAGTTGACGCAAAATCTCAAGCGTCACCGCCGGGCGGACGCGCGCCGCGGATTCAAGCTGGTCGTTCATGCGGGATGGGTCACCATCGGTCACTTTGAAGGCAATGCCGATGCCGGGGGAAGTTGCATGGATCGCGCCGGGCAAAAGTCCGATAGCCTGAAAGCCTTCCGCGCCGCGCTTGGTGATGATCCTGCCGTCCGCGACCTTCATCAACTCGCAATCGAATTCGCCGTAGCCGCTGATCATTTCGGAATGGGCAGCCATTGCCAAAGTGATTTTTCGGCAGGCAGAGGCACGCGCATCGGCTAGGTCGCGCGGATCGCATAGACGCGCGAAGCCGAGCGCGGCGTTATAAAGCGGCAGTGCAAAATTCGGCGCGGAACAACCGTCGGTGCCGAGTTCGATCTTTGCGCGCTCGTACTCACACATCTCAGCAAAGGTCGTCAGAATATCCTGCTGGATTGGATGCTCACGTTCCAAATAAGTGTTTAGAGGCAGGCCGCGCATTTTGGCGTGCGCCAGCATGGCGGTGTGTTTGCCGGAGCAGTTGTTGAAATTGGCCGTGGGCATGATGTGATTGATGATGACCGACCTGAGCATGACCGGGTCGCCCGGCAGATGCGGCCCGCATTGCAGGTCGCTTTCCTGAATGCCAATTTTCTCCTGCAAAACCCTGACGGCATCGAGATGCATCTGTGCGGTTTCATGAGAAGCGCAGGATAAGGCAAGTTCTTTCGATGTGAATCCGAAATGTTCCACGCCGCCGCGCTCGACAAACGGTAAAACCTGAAAGGGTTTGGCAGAGGAGCGTAAAAAGGCGACCGTTTGAGGGTCGCCGTAGGATGCGCTCAATTTTCCGCTCAGGTCCACGACGGCGATCGAGCCTGTATGTGTGGCCTCAACGATGCGTCCGCGCGTCAGCTCAAGGATCGGCAAAGATCTTTCGTTCATTCATTCCTCGGCAGAATTGCCCAAATGATAGTGACGAGCATAATAGTGACGAAGACCATAGCGCATACGCTGAACATATTGTTTGTGCCGCGCCGCCGATGATTTGAAATGAGTCAAGAACGGCTCGATCAATTTTTCGGTCGATTCAGGACGCTGGCCTTTGGCCGCCATCTTTTCAAGTTTATCGTGGATGTGTTTGATGAATTGGACTTGTGTTTTTATGGCAGATGTGGACACTGTTCCGCCGCGTCCGCTGACAAAGGTGAAGCCGCGATAGTCCGGACCCAAAAGGATGTCGAGTGATTCGATCCACGGCGGAAGGTCGGCGTGCGCTAAAAAGGGCGGCTGATTCTTGGGGACGAGGTCGCCAATGAAAACCACTTTCTGTTCGGGGATGATGGCCCACATGGCGCCCGCCGCCGGGCCGGGATGGTGTTCGAAGATCACCGGCGACTCGCCCCAGTATATATTCATTTGATCGCCAAAAGAAATTTCCGGCGGCGCCCAACGCACTGTGCCGAGCCCGGGAATGGTTTCCCAGTCTGAGCCGGTTTCAGCGCCCTGTGCTTTGAACGTGGTTGGCCGCGCGCGGAAAACCGCCGCAGTTTTTTCCTGCGCCAGCACAGTGCAATCCATGGCGCGCGCCCCGAGCGTACGGTCTGGATGCGCGTCAAGGTTGGCGAGTAAACGCTCCGGCCCGCCGCTCAGGCTCATCAGCGCCGCCCGCCATGAGCGGCTATCTTCCGGCGAAGGCGGCGCGTCGATCTGGATCAGTCCGCGCTGTTGTTGGATGACGCCCAACGTCACGCCCAGATAATGGTCTTCAATATAGATATTGTCAGCAAGGGATTGCATGGTATCTCCTAAGCATCCACCCGAAGGTGAAAACCAGATCTATTTTACTCTCATACTTTATTTGGTATCTTTTCAATAAAGCGGGGTGTGGGGTGTTTTGGGTGGGCTTCGCCTACCCAAAACATCCCACTTTCCACTCCTCTTTGAGAAGATACTTTATTTGCTCATCACAGGCAGAGTAAAGACGAACTTCGCGCCCTGGCCTTCTTTGCTTTCGACCCAGATCGTTCCGCCATGCGCCTGCACGGCGATACGGCAGAAAGCCAGGCCGATGCCCAGGCCGCCGGGTTTATCCCTGCCTTTGAGGCACGCGAACTTATCAAAAATGCGTCTGTGCTCAGACGGAGGAATGCCCGGCCCGTTGTCCTGCACCCAGAAGCGAACCGACTCTTTGTCTTTCTGCGCGCCGATGATAATTTTAGTCTCGGCCTTCGAGAACTTGATGGCATTCTCCAACAGATTGATCAGGACGCGGCGTAGCATATCCGTATCCACCCAGATATTCGGTAACGGCTCGGCGATCTGGGTCTCGACCGTTTGGTGATGCCCGGCTGCGGACGGCGTCACATCTTTCACGGCGGTTGCGATCAGGTCCTGTGGATTGACCGCCGTCTGCGTGGTGATGGTCTGCCCTGATTCAAGGCGGTTGATGTCAAGCAGGGAATCGACCAGCTGCTGGATGCGGTTGGTGGAGTTGACCGCGATGTTGAGAATTGAACGCGTGGTTTCATCTTTGCCGATCATGCCTTCCAATACATCCAGGCTGGAGACGATATTGCCCAGCGGCGAGCGCAAGTCATGATAGATCATGGCCGTCAGATCTTCACGCAGGGAATCCAGATCCTTGCGTTCGGGGATGTCACGCAGAGTCCACTGGATGGAATCTGCCTCTTCGAATTCCACGCGCCGCGCGTAGACTTCGACCGGCGTCCTGCCTGAATCGGCCTTGCGCAACACGGATTCGTAGCTTGAGTCATCCTTCTCAACCAGATTCTCGGATTCCAAACCGGTCCTGTTCCAGTTGACTTCATGCAGCTGGTCAATGCTCATCTGGCGCAAGTCTTCGGTTTTGAAGCCGCTTATCCTGACCGCCTCACGGTTGGCCTCGATGACTTTGCCTTCCAGGTCCGTGATGAAGATCGGGTCGATGCTTTCCGCAAAAAGTTCGCGGTAACGCTGGTGCGCCTTTTGTGATTGGCCGAAGAGCTGCGCGTTCAGCACTGCGATGCTGGCCTGGTCAGCGATGGCTTGCATGAGTTCAAAATGTTCGGGTGTAAAAGCATTCGGTACGGAATGGACAAGGGTCAGCGCCCCCACTAATCGGTCCCGCGCCAGAAGCGGCACGCAGATTGCGGACTTGGGTCCGCTTGCGTCGCGCGCCTCATCCGGGCGCTGGAACCAGCGTTCATCCTGACTCGTATCGGGCACCAGTGCAGCCTTGCGGTTTTTTACCACCCATCCGGCCAGGCCTCTATCCATGGTCTCTCGTAATTGCTGCGGGGGATGTTCAAGGAAACCCTGGCCGTAGACGATGATCGCATCCACAGGCTTGCCGTTATCATCCAACACCACGATACTGCCGCGCTCGCCGCCGGCGTATTGAAGAGCGGCAAAGAGCAGGCGCTGTAACACGGTACGCAGGTCAAGCGCCGCGAGGACTTCGCGATTGATTTGGATCAGGAGTTCGAGCAATGATCGAGTACGGTCTTTTGCCATGATTGATTAATTCTAATGTGCCCGCGTGTCGCTCATGCGCAAAGTATAGCATAACGTTCGGGTACAATCGAAATATGCCTCTTGAACTTTCCCGCATTCGAGCGCTGTGTTTTGATGTGGACGGCACGTTGAGCGACACCGATGATCTTTATGCGCAGAAGGTGCAGCGCTTTCTGGCGCGCTTTTTGTTCCACGACCCAGCCCGCGCCGCCCGTCGATTTGTGATGTGGGCTGAAGCGCCGGGCAATGTCCTGCTTGGCCTGGCGGATCGATGGAGCCTTGATGATGAAATGATGGCAGTGGTCCACTGGCTCAACCGCAACCGCAGGCAGCGGGCCAAGCGTTTCCTGCTGATCCCTGGCGTGGACAAAATGCTGGCGCGTTTGCACGGACATTATCCGATGGCGATTGTCAGCGCGCGCGATGAAGATGGGACGATGGCCTTTCTCGACCAGTTCGACCTGGCGAAATATTTTGACGTGATCGTAACGGGACTCTCTGCCAAACACACGAAACCTTACCCGGACCCGATCCGGCTGGCCGCTATAAAAATGGAGGTTATGCCTGAGGCCTGCCTGATGATCGGCGACACGGCTGTTGATATCCGCGCTGGAAGATCGGCGGGCGCGCAAACCGTCGGCGTGCTGTGCGGGTTTGGCGAAGCGTCTGAGTTGAAACAATTCGATGCGGATCTGATCCTGGGAAGTACAGCCGATATGGCCGATGTGTTGCTGGGGAAATAATTAACTATGTCATTGCGAGCCGCGAGCCTTAAACGGCGAGTGGCGAAGCATCTATGAAAGCGATGCTTTTGTCAAGAGAAAAATAAAGAGAACATCAGCACCTTAATAAAGCAGGAGCGACTTGTTGAAACAAACACAGTCGGATTTTCCGGAAGCATCTATTCGTTGTCAAGCAACAAGAGTATCTTCAACAAGCGTGTCGCAATCAATCTACGGTTCTCTGTGGAACCAGCTTCGCAACGCGCTCACGCTTGCTTAGGCAAATCGGATGTGGACTCACGATAGGGTTCATGCTTTCTGAGCATCCAATAGGCGGCCTCGGCCAGATGTCTTGCCACGGCGCCGACTTCGACAACAAGAGCGTTATCTTCGATCTGGATGATTTCACCGCGCAGAGTTGCTATCATGGGGCTAATTATATGTCATTGCAAGCGGTCTTTGCGAAGCAATCTCCCATTGGACTGATAAGTCCCACCGAGGAGTATTCACCCTGTAATTAGGGATTGCTTCGTCGGCAAAAAACGCCTCCTCGCAATGACATGCTAATATCTCTTAGTATGCAAGTGCGTGATCGCAACCGCCAACGCATCGGCGGCATCGTCGGGTTTGGGAATTTCGGTCAACCCCAACAAGGTCCGTACCATTTCCTGGACTTGCTTCTTGCCCGCCGAGCCATAGCCAACAACAGCCTGCTTGACTTCATTCGGGGTGTACTCGCCCACGTCGAGTCCCGCCTCGGCAATCGCCAGCAGAATTACCCCGCGCGCCTGTCCGACTGTGATGGCAGTTGAAATGTTACGCTGGAAAAACAACTTCTCCACCGCGACCGAATCGGGGCGATGGAGAAAGATCAATTCCTTGAGTTCGCGATACAATGCCAGCAGGCGCTTGTGGTCGTGGGTGTGGGCCGGGGTTAAGATGACACCAAATTTAACGGCGGCCAGTTCCCCGCCCAGTTCGAGGCGCACGAGTCCGTAGCCTGTGGTTGCTGTGCCGGGGTCGATACCGAGGGCGAGTGTCATCGTTCAAATAATAAACCGCGCAGTCTGCCAAGAACGCAAAGATTCTTTTTGACAATCTTCGCGGCCTTTGCCTGCACTGGGCCGCAGGCACACGTGCGCTCTTCGCGGTTCAATTTTTACGCGGCTTCGAGAGCAGCCAGAGCTTCTTCGGACATCTTCAAATTGGAGAAGACATTCTGCACATCATCCAATTCTTCGATGGCTTCGAGCGCCTTCATGACCTGCATGGTCTCTTCGACACCAAGTTCCATCTCCTGTTTGGGGAGCATGCGCAGGCCGGCCTCATCGGGTTGAACACCCGCGGCATGCAGGCGATCCGCAATAACCTTGAATGTTTCGATTGGGCCGATGATCTCAATCGTATCGTTATCGTCAATCACATCATTCGCACCCGCTTCAATGCCCAACTCGAATGCCTTATCATAATTCATTTCCGTGGAGGGAAAAGAGAAGTAAGCCACGCGCTCGAACTGCCAGCCCACCGAGCCGATTTCGCCCATGCTGCCGCCGGCCTTCGAAAGCGCGTGGCGCAGATCGGAAACAGTGCGGTTGCGATTATCTGTCACACACTCGACCATCACGGCCACGCCATGCGAGGCATACCCTTCATACATGATCTGCTCAAAAATCGTGCCTTCTTTATCCTCACCAGAACCGCGCTTGATGGCGCGCTCAATGTTGTCTTTGGGCATGTTCTCAGCACGCGCTTTATCCACTGCGAGACGCAAGCGAAAATTCGAATCAATATCGCTCCCGCCGTCGCGGGCCGCCATGACGATTTCACGCGCGAGACGAGTGAAGATAGCGCCGCGTTTAGCATCGGCCACGCCCTTTTTGCGTTTGATGGTGGACCATTTGGAATGACCGGACATAGGAACTCCTTACAACCACTCTGGTGGAAATTTACTCGTTGAGCGCCGACATTATACTACACAAAGAATCCGATCCCCAGCGCGCGAATGAAACTGGGATATTTAAAATGAGGACAAACTCAATGACATAAAATTGTGATGATTGTCGTCCGCATTGGTGACATTAGAGCCTGTGTCCATACAAGCGCATTGGGTATGATGAAATGAAAGACCTTTTAGCCCCCCGTCGGAGGACGTATGCAGGCAGTTCCAAGCGAATTTCTTGATATTGATCGCAAAGCACGCGCCAACAAACCATTTTTTGATCTTGATCTGCGCCCACCTGAGGTTCGCACCTGCGATTTCGACGACGTAGTTATCAGTTTCGATCCCGAACGCGCCATGACGGAAGCGGCGCGTTGTATTCATTGTCCCGACCCCGCGCCGTGCATGTTAGCCTGCCCCACCAGTAACGATATTCCCTCCGCCATGTGGCTGATCGAGCAGGGAAAATTTGTCGAGGCCGCCAACATTTATCATCAAACCAGTTCCCTGCCTGAGGTGTGTGGACGCGTCTGCCCGCATGAGGCGCTCTGTCAGGGCTCCTGTGTACTCAATAAACATCAACAGCCTGTGTTGACGGGTCAGCTCGAAACTTTTGCCGTTGACTATGAACGCCGCACCGCCGGATATGTAATTCCACTCGGAACGCCGACCGGGAAATGGGTTGCCGTTATCGGGGCCGGACCAGCCGGTTTGGCCTGCACCGACCTCCTCGTCCAAAAAGGATACGAAGTTACCATCTTCGAGTCAAAGCCTGCGCCCGGCGGCCTGCTCGTGTACGGCATCCCGAATTTCAAACTTCCAAAAGATGTGTGGACTGAAAAATGGGAAGAATTCGAACGTGCCGGTGTCAAGTTCGTTCCCAATACTTACATTGGCAAAGACAAGACCATCGATGGATTATTTGCCGAAGGTTTCGAGGCGGTCTTCATTGGCGTTGGCTCTGAGATCGACGCAAAAATGGAAGATGCTGCCGGCACCGATTTGCCCGGCGTTTACGAAGCCACTGACTTCTTGATCCGCGGTAACGTGGATAAAAACCTGCTGCCTGAAAACATGAAAGAACCGCTGACGGTTGGCAATCGCGTCGTGGTTATCGGCGGCGGCGACACAGCCTCCGATTGTTTACGCACCGCCCTGCGGCTCGGCTCTGACGAAGTGACCTGCCTCTATCGCCGCACAGAAAAAGAAATGCCGGGCGGCAAGAAAGATCGCAAGATGGCGCGCGAAGAAGGCGCCAAGTATCGCTTTCTGACTCAGCCAGTGAAATTTATTGCCGGTGAAGATGGACGCTTGGCCGCGGTCGAATGTATTGAAATGGTATTGGGCGAACCGGATGCCAAGGGCCGCCGCAGACCCATTCCCGTGGAAGGTTCCAACTTCAGTGTTGCTTGCGATACAGCCATTCTGGCGCTCGGTTATTGGCCAGACCCGGTCATTGGCAAGACCACACCTGAACTTGAAGTCCACGATTATGGCTTGATCACAGTCAAGAACAAAGCTACCGGCGCGACCTCGCGCGCAGGCGTGTTCTCCGGCGGCGATTGCGCCACTGGCCCGGACTTGGTCGTCACAGCCATGGTCGGCGGACGCAAGGCCGCGCTCGCCATTGATGAATACCTAAAAAAACAAAAATAACCTCCTGAGGGGAGGGTATTACGATAGAGGCGCAACGCTTGCCCTGAGCTTGTCGAAGGGATGTTGTGCCTCTATCGTAATTTAAATCCGTTCTTATCGGGGGCTAAACTATTATGGTTATAATCGTCGCCATGTTAAATCGCCTGGGTATCATTCTTGAACGGTTGATTATTGTTATTATTTGTCTCTTGTTGCTAACATCCAGCGCCCCTCGCCCTGTTGATACGATTGACAGAGTACGCGCCTACACCCGTGATATTGAATTCGATTACGTCGCATGGATGCTCAACGCGACGGGTATAAAACTTGAACAAGGCGCGGCTGGCATCCCCGGTTATCTCGACAACGAGTCGAGCAAAGTGGCCGTCACCACTTATCTGCAAGTCACACAACAGATCATACAAGGCGAAGCCGCGCTTAATCGTGTTTATGCGGACGCGTCCATCAAGGATAAAGAAACTTCATCCACAGTAATCCGTGCTCAACTCACAGATTTATACAAGCAACAGGCTGACCTCGCGCCATTCGCCGAAGCGGTGTTGCAAAAACAAGTTGCAACAGTGGCCGCGGATTTCGGCCTGACCACGCTCGGCCAGCCGATCCCAACGATTTTATTTCATTCGTCCCCGGTGCCCAACGCGCTGATCGTCTCGCCGCGCAATCACATCGAGCAGATCGCCAACATCTCCGTCCTGCCCGACCTCAGCATTGAACAACAAGTGGCACTTGAAGACCAGGTGCAAAAAGGCATGGACGTTTCCGCCCTGGTTGTGCCAATCGGCGGCGTGGGCGTATATCCCACCATGATCATGCGCACCACCGATCTCTCATGGCTGGTCGATACCATCGCCCACGAATGGACTCACAACTACCTTGAGCTTCGTCCGCTTGGATTGCTCTACGATCACACGCCCGAACTGCGGACGATGAACGAAACAACCGCCGACATTTCCGGGACCGAAATCGGAGCGGAAGTTATCAGACGTTACTATCCCGAACTTAAAAGCGCTTCTCTTGCGGACTTCAATCTGGTCGCGCTTCCCCAGAACCATCCCAACCCCGGAGATATACCGCGCCCACCCTTTGACTTCCGCGCCGAGATGCACACCACGCGCGTCACTGCCGATGCATTACTGGCTGCAGGCAAAATCACGCAAGCCGAAACATACATGGAACAACGACGACAGCTTTTCGTGAAAAATGGATACACTATCCGCAAACTTAATCAGGCTTACTTCGCATTTTACGGCGCGTATGCAGACGTGCCCGGCGGCGCGGCAGGTGAAGACCCGGTCGGCCCGGCGGTGCGTAAATTGCGCGCTGAAAGCAAATCGCTGGCAGATTTCATCAACCACATTGCGTGGATGACCTCATTTGATGAATTGAAGAAGTCAGTGGGACAATAAAGATGATGTCATTGCGAGCGAGCAAAGCGAGCGCCTGCACTGTGTATTTTCAGTGTGGCAATCCCCCAATAATAAGAGATTGCTTCGGGCAAAGAACGCCCTCGCAAAGACATAGTATAAGGATTAATCATGCACACAAAAACATTTTTTCTTCTTTCCACATTGCTTCTTCTCACATCCTGTTCTTCGATGTCGGCCGCGACAGCCACACCCACACATGCACCGACTCTCGTTCCTGTTACGCCGAACACCAACGTTGGTTGTTCTGCCATCACTACCGAACCAACACCACAAGCCTCGTCCGCACTGCCGCCCATCACATCCGCCGACTACGTGCGCGGACCGGAGGATGCTTCAACCACGTTGACTGTGTATTGTGAATTTCAATCGGGGCAATGCCAGGTGTTAGGAGATATTCTCGACAAATTACAGGCGAATCATCCCAACGATGTGCGCGTGGTCTTTCGTCCATTGCCTGCAGCCACCAGCCTGCTGGATAAATCGGAGATCACCGTGCAGGCCCTCATCGCGGCGGGCAATCAGAATAAGTTTTGGGAGATGCGCGCCATCCTGCGTTCCAAATATAACGACTGGATCAGTTTAACTGCCGCCACCTTCGAGCCGTGGGTTGTGAGTCAGGCTTCAGAGTTGAAACTTGATGGAGCCAAATTCAAGGCCGATCTGACAAGCTCCGAAACGGTGGCCCGCGCACAGTCGATGCGCGATGCGGCAGTGAAACTGGGCATTAAATCATTGCCGGTGGTTTTCGTTAATGGCAGCCTGCAGCAGGCCTATGTCCTCGATTACACCAGCCTGGACGCGACCATCAGCCTGATCGCATTGGGCGCGCATGAATTCAAATCTTGTCCGCCGTTCACGATTGACCCGGCTAAACAATACATTGCAACTGTTCACACAGAGAAGGGCGATATCGTGATCCAGTTATTCCCCGATAAAGCGCCGCTGGCTGTGAATTCATTTGTATTCTTGGCGCAGAACAATTGGTTCAATGGCGTGACCTTTCACAGCGTCATCCCCGGATTTGTGGCGCAGGCCGGTGACCCAAGCGGGACCGGACGCGGCGGGCCGGGCTACTTCTTCAAGAATGAAATCAGTGATCTGAAATACGATAAGCCCGGCGTGGTGGGCATGGCAAATTCCGGCCCCGATACGAACGGGAGTCAATTCTTTATCACCTTTGCGCCTCAGCCAAAAATTGACGGAGCTTATACAGTTTTCGGACAGGTTATCCAGGGCATGAATGTCCTGGAAAGCCTGACTCCGCGCGATCCTTCAAAGACAGCGGGACTGCCGCCCGGCGACCAGATCATCAACGTGACCATCGAGGAGAAATAGTGCAAACTCGCAGCCTTGACCGGCGAACAATCGTACTGGCAGCCTTCAACATATTTAGCGCAGTGGCCGCATTTGGATTGGCAGTGCTTGCTGTAATTTACAGCGTGCTTCAACCGGCATTCCCAATAAACACGCACAAAGGCCCCGCGCCCTTCGAGGCTATGTTGCTGGCAAGCACGCTGGCGCTGGTGAGCGCACTATTTATTCCCGCCGCATATTACAACATTCGGGAAATACTTGAGAAAGACATCCCGGCCGCCTCGCCCAAACCGTTGCATGTTTGGCAGGGCTTTCTGTTGATCGCGGCATGGATCGCCTCGGCTGTGCTGGCGCAAACTTTTTTCAATAACGAGACTCTGAGATGGTTCTCTCCGCTTTTCTATTTATTGTCCATTATTCTGCCCGCTTATTTTCTATTACGCCTCGCCACTGGTGGATTGAGCGCCGGTTCGCGTCTGCGTGTATGGAGTGTGCTGTCCACTGGCATGGCGCTCGGCACATCTTTTGCGGTTGTAGCTGAGATCGGCCTCGTTATACTTGGACTGGGAGGTGCAGGCATCTATCTCTTCCTGCATCCCGAACAGACTCCCTTCTTTCAACAACTTGCAGATAAACTGATCAGCGCATCCACTGTGGATGATGTGATGGCCGCGGCTGGCTCGTTGATTTCCTCTCCGCTGACAATTTTGGTCGCCCTGCTTTTCTTGTCCGTTTTCACGCCCTTGATCGAAGAGACAGCCAAGTCGTTGACGGTGTGGTTGATGTTCAACCGCCTTGATTCGCCCGCGCAGGGATTCGTGGCAGGCGCATTGAGCGGCGCGGGCTTTGGTCTGCTCGAAAGCCTGCTGGCTTCAGCCGCACCTGACTCGAGTTGGTCGGCTACATTACTTGTGCGCGGCATGAGCACCATGATGCATATCCTGGCCGCCAGCCTGACGGGTTGGGGCATCGCCTCTTACCGCCTCAACAAACGTCCCGCTCGCATGATCGGCATGTACGCGCTGGCAATGTCCCTGCATAGTTTGTGGAATGCGTCCGTTGTTATGATATTTTTTGGCGGAATGCGCATGGCATTCAATTCAGGTCCTTCCGATCTGCTCGGCACGGCAATGGTCTCGTTCAGCTCGCTGATCCTGATCACGTTATGTCTCGCTCTTCCGATCTCAATGGGTATCTTCAATCGGATCATAAAAGGCAAAGTCCTACCACCCTCTTTAATTATGGATGCGGCAAATCAAGAGGGAGTAAAATAACTTCATGCTCTTCAACGCAACTTCCTCTCACGCACGCGCCGGTGACATCGCGCAACTCGTCGGCTTGCGGCATAAACATTTCATCATCACCCTCAAAGAGGATGCGAAATTCGAGACTCATCGCGGCATCCTCCTTCACAACGATCTGATCGGCCATCCGTGGGGCACACAGGTTTTCAGCCACAACGGTGCGCCGTTCTTTTTGCTTCAACCCTCGCTGGCGGATTTGTTGAATGACCTGCCGCGCGCCACGCAGATCCTTTATCCAAAAGACATCGGCTATATTCTCGTGACCATGGGCATCGGGCCGGGGAAAAAAGTCATCGAAGCGGGCTCCGGCTCCGGGTCCATGACGATCGCGCTATCCTATGCAGTTGGCGAAGAGGGAAGCGTCATCTCATACGAACAAAAACCGGATAACCAGAATCTGGCCCGCAAAAATCTTGAACGTGTCGGGCTCGCCTCACGCGTGGACTTCAAACTGCGCGACATCCAAAATGGCTTTGACGAAACGGACGCGGATGCGCTCTTCCTCGATCTGCCGAATCCGTTTGATTACATTCCTCAAGTGCGCGCCGCGCTTAAACCGGGTGCATACTTTTGCAGTCTGCTACCCACGTTCAATCAAGTTGAAAAATTACTGGTTGCTCTGCGCCTCAATCATTTTGCTTTCGTGGATGTGTGTGAGCTTCTGCTGCGGCACTACCAATCCGAACCGGCGCGCATCCGCCCCACCGACCGCATGGTGGCTCATACCGGCTTTTTGATTTTTGCAAGACGCATCGAACCGAGCGTTGATAAACGCGGCAGGGATTTGATCGAAGAGATCGGTGCAAGTTATTTAGTTGAAGATGAAAGCAAGCGCGAGTAAGTATTAACTTTAGCCAGGAGGAAGTTTTATGCGTCCTATGTTTGGTCGTCCATTCAGACGGGGCCCAGGCCCCAACATTCCGCCCATGCTCCAGCGGGCAAATCAATTGATGGCGGTTCAGGATTATGTGGGTGCAAGCGAGGCCTTCGAAAAATTGGCACAAGGCGCGGAAGCGCGCGGCGGGCCGCGTGCGCCGTTCTTTTATTTGCAAGCCGGGCGCGCCCGCATCTTCGCCGGGCAAATTCCGGCAGGCATGGCTCATCTTCAATATGGTCTGAATCTTTTTGCGACACGCGGC
>JAMDBC010000042.1:0-2008 GCA_023484185.1 Chloroflexota bacterium
GGAAGTCCGCTCAGAGGCGAGACAATCGAATCTTATGGCAAAGCCGTTCTGTCCGCGGGCGCGGGTCTTGAAAATCGGGCGCCAAAGGACATTGTCAGTAATGATATCAAAGCCTACGAGGCGGGCGGATTCAAGTTTGCCATGGCGCAGGTCGAGGTCACCGACCTGATGCAGTTGGCGGACTATCTTGAACCGCTGCTCAAATCGCTGAACGATCTGCGCGACAAGCGCGGCCTCGACTTTGTCGCGCTGCTGATCACAGACGTGGTGCGCGGTACAAGCCGCCTGCTGGTCTCATCCAGCGCGCCGCCTATTCTCGACGACCTGCCCTACCCGCCTCTCGCCGACGGCACGCGCGACGCGCCCGGCGTAGTCTCAAGAAAGAAACAATTATTGCCGGTTGTGTTGGGATTGTTGGAACGATAGAACGTCAATGAAAACTTTCTACTTTTCTTTTTTGATTCCTGTCTTAGTTGCCCTTATCCTCTCCTCCTGCGAAGGGCAAGGTGGGCAGGCCGCAAAGCCCGAGCCGGAGTTATCCCAACCGAGCGTAACTTTACTTGTCCCTTCTGCAACCGCGACCATCACGCCAAACCCAACCCCATCGTCAACCGCTACGCCAACCCCACAGCCTTTCTATATTACGGCCACGGTCTGGTCAAGCGACCCGATCGTGCCGGCGTTGGCGTATCATCGATTTCAGGGGGGTGGAATCTCCGGCGCAACAACCGTGCGCCTTGACGATTTCCGCGCTGAACTGGAAAGTCTGTATCAATCCGGATACACGCTGGTCCCGCTTGGCCGCTGGCTGGCAGGTGATTTGCGCCTCCCGGCCGGAAGACGCCCATTGATCTTCACAATGGACGATCTGTTCTATCGAAACCAGATCCGCTTCAATGCAGATGGAACGATTGATCCGATGACAGGCCTGGGGGCATCCTATGAATTTTCGCAGTCGCATCCTGACTTCGGCTTCTCCTGGGCGCTGTTTTCCAACCTCGGAGACAAGCCTTACATTGACGAAAAAAATCCGCTGATTCTTGCCAATGCGATCGTCTGGTGCATTGATCACGGCGCGCTGGTGTACAACCATACTTACACGCATGCCAGGCTCAGTCAAACTTCGTATACCGGGATTACCTGGGAGCTTTCAGCCAACGATAAACGTTTGAATCAATTACTCACACTCGCCGGGCGCCCGGACCTGATTGCCAAACTCGGAAATATCCTCGCCCTCCCGTTTGGAGAATGGCCGCGTGACCCGGCGGGCGAAAACGCGTTGATCCATTACAGGAACCCGTCCGGCCTGGAGATGCAAGCTGTAATGAATATTGATTACATATACCGTCCCCGGTATATGCTCCCGCCCTATTCGCCCAATTTCCATCGCATGGATGTGCCGCGCATTGTCGCCACCGTCAGCGCCGTGGATTACTTCACCAAGAATGCCGCCAAGGTGCCAGCCGCTCAAACCTGCAAATTAGGGCCGCTGGATCAAACCCGCAGCAGTGACGCCACCTATCTTGCAGACCAGATCAATCAGGCCATCCAAAATGGAAGCTGTCCACCGGGAATTTATGCGACCGATAAATTTGTCTTCCGCGCCCAGGAAGCCGCGGTTGAATTGATCTTTACCGTAAGGGATCAACCTTAGCCGACGGCACGTATTTGCAAAAAGGTTTTTATGCCTCCCGGCCTGGACGGAAAATATACATCAGGTAGACGGCGTCCTTCTATATTTAGGAAACCACACCATCGCGCTTCTTTACCCATCGGCCTGATCATTCTGGCGATCATTATTGCCTTGTTTGCATTGGTCCAGCCATCGCAATACTTTGAAAACCCCATAGATGTAAACAAGATTAAAGTGCCGACCGTGACGCCATCCGCCACGCCGTTGCCATTTCCAACCGACGTACATGGCGGACATATCGTTTTTACTTGCACGCGCAACAGCATTAATCAAATCTGCATCATCAACGCCGATGGTGTGGTTTCCTAAATATAG
>JAMDBC010000042.1:2072-4045 GCA_023484185.1 Chloroflexota bacterium
GGCAAGCCGCGCTTGCTTTCTTACAACTGACCGACAACAACACGAACACTTATTATCCAGCCATCTCACCTGACAGCAAGTCAGTCGTCTACGCGGTAAACCAGTACGACAATTTTGATCTTTACTCGATCAACTTGAACGACTCAAAAACAACTCGGTTGACAAACAATATCGGCAATTCTTTCTCGCCGGATTTTTCGCCGGACGGTAAACAAATTCTCTTCGTCAACAAAACGGCAGATGGAAAATCCGAGCTGTGGGTCATGAGCAGTAATGGCGAAAAACCACACGCAATATACACGGCGACCCAGAACAACGCAGGGCAGGCAAAAGCCATTGTCGGCGCGGCCTGGTCGCGGGATGGAAATCAGATCGCCTTCGCCATGTCTGTCGAGCACAATTTTTCTTATCAGGTTTTCGTGCTCAATGCAAAACAACCCACACAAGCGCCGCGTCAAATTACACAAGGTGTGGATGATATCGGCGGAAGCCTGGCCTGGTCGCCGGACGGCACAAATATTTTGGTCTACGCCGGTCCGGTCGCGGCTCGGGAAATTTATCGGGTCGAGGTCGCAACAGGTGCGCTCGCGCAATTGACCTTTGGCGGGAACAACGCCGCCGCGGCTTATTCACCCGACGGGCAATACATCGTCTACAATTCTCTCCGCAACAACAACCAGGCTGATCTCTACATCATGCGCGCCGACGGTCACAGCACACGTCAACTTACCAACTTTCCCGAACCGGATTGGCAACCGCAGTGGGGGCCGTAACTTACATGTCATTGCGAGAGAGTTTTCCCCGAAGCAATCCCCTCCTAAACGCGAGATTGCTTCGCTGTAAAAACGCGGCTCGCAATGACGTAGCAAAAATCGGATAAAATTATCAAGTCATGGATTCAATTTATCAAGCTCTCGCAGAAATCGAAAAGAATAACGAGTCCGCCGCGCTGTGCACGGTTGTAAAGAGCGAAGGTTCAACGCCCCGGCATGTAGGGAGCAAAATGCTGGTCTATCCCGATGGAAGATTTATCGGCACAGTCGGCGGCGGAGATTTGGAACACCGCGTGCTCGACGAGGCCTGGATGGCAGTTGCAGACGGTAAGCCGCGCCTGCTTTCCTACAACATGTCCGATCCGTCACGCGGTGACCCGGGCGTATGCGGCGGCCAAGTGGAGGTCTTTGTGGAACCAATTTTGCCAGCGCCTATACTGGTCGTCATCGGCGGCGGACATGTAGGGAAAGCGGTTGTCCATCTCGCCAAGTGGCTCGGCTTCCGCGTGGCTGTCAGCGATGATCGCGCTGAATTCTGCAACCCGGAGTCCGTGCCGGGTGCGGACGCGTACTACGTTGTCCCGATGGAAAAGTTAACGGAACAACTCAAGGTCACGCGCCAGACTTATTTGGTGGTGACCAGCCGCGGTTCCGGCGTGGACGCGGCGGGGCTGCCAAGTCTGCTGGATTCATCCGCAACTTATATCGGCGTGATCGGGTCGAAACGCAGGTGGGCCACCACAGTCAAAGCCTTGAAGGAAAAAGGTGTGGTAGATGAAAAGATCGCGCGTGTCCACTCGCCGATAGGGTTGGAAATAAACGCTGAAACGCCGGAGGAGATTGCGGTCAGCATTATGGCGGAAATTCTGATGCTGAAAGATAAAGGCAGCGGAAAGCCGATGAAGGCCTGACGCCAGTGCAAGCGCAGGGCGCGGAACAATCCGTGCGAAAGAGGAGATTGCTTCGTCAGAAAGAACACTTTCCTCGCAACGAAGCGCGGCCTTGTGCGTATTAAGATAAGACAAACGGTTCATGTACGCATAGAACCATTGGGTTATAATCAAGTTGTTATTATAAAAAGAAGGAGAGATACATGGCTAGAATTTTTGATGTCATTGAATACCCGAACGAAATGGCGGACGAGATCGTCCACCGCTTCCCGGACGATAACAGCATTGGCGATTATCGAGTCGGCTCGCA